>JAJYXA010000419.1 GCA_021791235.1 Pseudomonadota bacterium | reverse complement strand
TACACCTCCAACGCCAAGGGCGAGCGCTTCATCGAGTGCGACTACTGGAGCGGCCAGATGATGATGGAGTTCTACAAGGAACTCGAAGGCGGCAACGGCCCGGTCTTCCTCAAGATGGACCACCTAGCGGAAGAGACGATCAGCACCATCGAACACATCCTGCACACCAACGAGCGCCCGAGCCGGGGGCGTTTCCACGAGGGGCGGCATCTCGACTACCGCCATGGCATGGTGGAGATGCACATCTCGGAAATCGGCCTGTGCAGCGGCCACTCGGCATCCGGCGTGTGGGTGGACGAGCATGCCGCGACCACCGTGCCCGGCCTGTATGCTGCGGGCGATCTCGCCTGCGTACCCCACAACTACATGCTGGGCGCCTTTGTCTATGGCAAGTTCGCCGGCGAAAGCGCGGCCGACTATGCGCTGTCGCATGCGCTGCCTGCGGTCGATGCCGCGCAGGTGGAAGCGGAGCGCAAGCGCGTGCTGGCCCCGCTGTCGAATCCGGACGGCCTGCCGCCGAGTCAGGTCGAGTACAAACTGCGCCGATTCGTGAACGACTACCTGCAGCCGCCCAAGGTGACGAAGAAGATGGAAATCGGTCTCGACCGCTTCGCGGAAATCGGCGCCGACCTTCCCACCATGTCGGCAACGAATCCGCACGAGCTGATGCGCGCCATGGAAGTGCACTTCATCCGCGACTGCGCGGAGATGGCGGCCCGCGCCTCGCTCTACCGCACCGAGTCGCGCTGGGGGCTCTACCACTACCGCGTCGAGCACCCGGAAAAGAACGATGCGGACTGGTTCTGCCACGCGCAGCTGAAGAAGAACGACGCGGGCGAAATGACCTGCTTCAAGCGACCCATCGACCCCTACATCGTGGACCTCGACGACGAGGAGAAGGATGCCTACAACCGCCTGCGCGTCGTCAGGCAGGCCGCAGCCGCCTAAGGAGAGTTTTCATGCCGATGACCATGAACCGGGTATCCGTGCCCGTGACCGTGAACGAGGACGCCTGCATCGCCGACAAAGGCTGCACGGTCTGCGTCGAATCCTGCCCGCTGGATCTGCTGGCGATCGATCTGGTGAAAAAGAAAGCGTTCATGCGCTTCGACGAGTGCTGGTACTGCCTGCCGTGCGAGAAGGATTGCCCCACCCAGGCGATCCGCGTCGATATCCCTTACCTGCTGCGTTGAGGAGAACCGCATGATGCCTGCAACACAAGCTGCCGACCTTCAAAGCCGTCTGGCGAGCACCGATCCTGAGGTGCGGCGCATTGCGGTCATGGATCTGCTCGACAGCGATGAGGACGATACCGATCGGTACCTGCTCGATGCGCTGAAGGATGCCGACGCCAAAGTGCGTGCGGAGGCAGCGCGTCTGCTCGAAGGCTACGAGACCGCCGAGGTGGTCGAGGGGCTGATCGGCGTACTGGATGACGACGATGAGGGGGTGCGCGAAGCCGCTGCCATATCCCTGTCCGAGCTGAAAGATTCGACGATGGGGGATGGTTTGCTGGCAGCGCTGCCCACAGCGTCACGGCCTTTCGCGCAGGCCGCGCTGTTTCGCGCCCTGCGCGAGCTGCGCCGCCCGGAAGCGTTCATGCCTGCACTGGCCGCGCTGTCCTCGAATGATGTCGGCGTGCGCTGTGCCGCGCTCGGCGTACTGGGTTATCTCAAGAACCCGGCTGCGCTGCCGGATATCGCGCGCGTCGCCGGCAACGATGCCGAGGCCGAGGCACGGCGCATCGCAGTCGGTGTGCTCGGATTCGCCACCGAACTCGAAGCGGTGGTCCCGGCCATGAAACGGGCGCTGAGGGACGCGTCGTGGCAGGTGCGCGAAGAGGCGGCCGCCACGTTGGGAAAACTGCTCGCCTCCGATTCGATCGACGGTCTGATTGCCGCGATGGCGGATCCCTATTGGCAGGTCCGACTCAAGGCCGCGCGCAGCCTGGGGCGGCTCAAGGCGAAATCGGCCTTGCCTGCCCTCATCGAGGCCTTGGGCCACGAGACGAGCAACCTGCGCAAGGAAGCGGCCGTCGCCCTCGGCGAAGTCGGCGAAGTGACCGCCATTCCCGCGCTGGAAAAGGCGCTCGACGACAGCGACCCCGACGTGCGCAAGCTGTCGCGCCTCGCCCTGACCCAACTCTCGAAATAGGGAGCACGACATGGCTTACGTTGTGGCGGAACCCTGCATCAAGTGCAAGTACGGCGACTGTGTCCCGGTCTGCCCGGTGGATGCGTTTCACGAAGGGCCGAACTTCATGGTGATCGATCCGGAGGAATGCATCGACTGTTCGCTGTGCGTCGACGAGTGTCCCGCCGGCGCGATATTCGATGAGGCCAGGCTGCCCGAAGCGTATGCGCGCTACGTGGCACTCAACGCCGAACTGGCGAGGACATGGCCGCTGATCAAGGACAAACCGGAGCCGCTGCCCGACGCGGATCAGTGGGTCGATTTGAAAGACAAGCTTCAGTATCTGGAAAGGGTGGAGGCGGCGTGATGCCCATGCGTGGTGCGCACATCTGTCGGGATGCACCGTGCCGGTCAGGGCACGCCATCCGGACAGGCGGTAACACCGAATAAAAGCGCAGGTTCGTGGATGGCACAAAGGTTGCGGAGTAAGTGAAGTGAACCCTCAATCATCGATCAGGAAGGAAAGCACAACATGACCAAGATGCATCGTTTCACCTCCCGTATTTCAATGTCCCGGCAGATGGGTGCGGCTCTGGCATTCATCGGCGCATTGAGTGGTGCGGCCGCACATGCGGAAACCGTGACCGTAGGCATCGGCACGCAGAATACGACCACCAACACCGTGACCGGCGGCATCGTGATCGACAAGCTCGGTTTGTTGGACAAGTATCTCGCCGAATTGAAGAAGACGCCCAAGTACAAGGACATCGACTTCAAGCTCGACTGGCAGAATTTCACCTCCGGCCCGCCCGTGACCAACGGCATGGTGGCGAACAAGCTGCAGATCGGCATGATGGGCGACTATCCGCTGCTGGTGAACGGCGCCACTTTCCAGGCCAGCCCCGAAACCCGGAGCGAGCTGATCGCGCTGATTGCCTACAACCTGAACGGCGCGGGCAACGGCATGGTGGTGCACAAGGATTCGCCCTATTACCAACTGTCCGACCTGAAAGGCAAGAAGGTGTCGGTGCCGTTCGGCTCCGCCGCCCACGGCATGTTGCTGAAGGCGATGGAAGATCGCGGCTGGAAGGAGGACTTCTGGGAACTCGCCAGCCAGAGCCCGGAGGTGGGCACCACCAACCTGCAGGAGCGCAAGCTCGATGGCCACGCCGACTTCGTGCCCTTCGCCGAGTTGCTTCCCTATCGCGGTTTCGCACGCAAGATCTTCGACGGGGTGGAAACCAGGGTGCCGACCTTTCACGGCATCGTGGTGCGCAAGGATTTCGCCGACAAGTATCCTGAATTCGTGGTGGCCTACCTGAAGGCGCTGCTCGATGCGAACGACTGGGTTCGCAAGAATCCGGCCATGGCCGCGACCAGGATCGAGGAGTGGACCAGGATCGAGAAAGAGGTCGCCTACATGTTCCTCGGCCCCAGCGGCGTCCATACGCTCGATCCGACCATCAAGCCGAAGTGGATCGAGACCGTGAAATACGACCACGGCGTGCTGAGCCGCATGGGCCGGGTGAAGGACTTCAATGCCGACGTATGGGCAAACGACCGCTACATCAAGCAGGCATTCAAGGAAAAGGGACTCGATTACGACAAGCAGAAGGCGAGTTTTGCCGGCTATGAAATCAGCGGCACCGATCCGCTGTGCAAGAAGCCGATCAAGAGCCCGCGCGAAGGCGGCGAAGTGTGGGTCGAGGGCGGCGGCATCACCGCCTACAGCTCTGCCGCTTGCACCCTGGCAGGGGTGAAGAAGGCGCTGTCGGAAGGCAGGAAGATCGGTGTGGCCTTCGTGTTCGACAAGACTCTGGGCATCAAGCTGTTCGCTGACAAGGCGTTCTACGCGCTCAGCACGAAGAACCCGAAAAAGCCCGGGATCGTTCCCTTCCTGCTGAAGAAAGACGCCGAAGCCTGGGCGGCAAAGAACGGCGGCCGGCTCGCTTCCTACACGGAAGTGCTGGCGGTCGCGAAAGTGGGAGGGTAAATCATGCGCCCCGCAATCAGTCTGAACTTCGATGTGGATCAAACCGGCAGCACGGCTACGGGACCGAATCTGGTGGTCGCACCCAAGCGCGAAGTCGCGACGCCGGACATGCCTTCGCCAGCACAGCCGACCGAAGCGCTGACGCAGCACGTCGCAGCCTGGTTGCGGATCGCGCTCCCCAAATTGCTGACGACGACGCTGTCGCTGGGGCTGTTCGTGGCCTTCTGGTACTTCGCCACCAAATACAAGCTCGACTTCTACATTCGCTTCACCAACATTCCCAGTCCCGGAGAGGTGCTGGATAACGCTTCCAGGCTGGTACACAGCGAAAAATTCTTCAACAACATGTACGTCAGCGTGCGCCGGATCCTGCTTGGTTTCGGCGTCGCCACGGTGTTCGGGGTGGCGTTGGGGCTGCTGATCGGGCAATACCGTGAAGTGAAGGCCCTGCTGTTCCCGGTGTTCGAGACGCTGCGGCCGATCCCGGCGATCGCCTGGGTGCCGATGGCGATCATGCTGTGGCCCAGCAATGAGACCAGCATCGTGTTCATCACTTTTCTGGGTTCGTTCTTCCCCATCCTGCTCAATACCATCCATGGCGTGAACAGCGTCGATCCGGTGCTGCTACGCGCCGCGCGCTGCCTGGGCGCGACCGAGTTCGGGCTGCTGCGCCAGGTCGTCCTGCCGGCGTCCTTGCCCCACATCTTCACCGGCCTCGCGATCGGCATGGGGGTGGCCTGGGTGTCCTTGATCGCGGCCGAGATGATCTCGGGTCAATACGGCATCGGCTATTTCACCTGGGAGGCCTATTCCCTGATCGAGTACGCCGACATCGCCATCGGAATGATCGTGATCGGTGTACTGGGGCTGCTGTGCAGCGGCGGCATCCGGCTGCTGGGCAACCTGCTGATGCCCTGGATGGCAGGCCCCTCACATGGAGGACAGAAATAATGACCCCACCCGCAGACAAGGCCAGCGAGACCGGCCACATCCGGGTCGAGCAGCTGCGCGTTCGCTTCGGCAGCAATGCGGCGGCAGTGGAGGCGGTGAGCGACGTTTCCATGGAAGTGAAGCCGGGCGAGTTCGTTTCCATCATCGGGCCATCGGGCTGCGGCAAGTCGACACTGCTCAACGTGGTGGCCGGATTCGTCAAGCCAAGCGAGGGTGCGGTGACCATGGACGCCAAGGCGACGGACAAGCCCGGCGCCGATCGCGGCATGGTGTTCCAGCAGTATTCGCTGTTTCCCTGGCTGACCGTGCGCAAGAACGTGGAGTTCGGTCTCAAGCAGCAGGGCATGGATGCGAATCACCGCGAACAGGCTTCGCGCACGCTGCTTGGGCTGGCAGGACTGCTGGCGTTCGAGAACCACTATCCGGACCAGCTTTCCGGCGGCATGAAGCAGCGGGTGGGCATTGTCCGCGCGCTGGCCACCAGCCCCCAGGTGCTGCTGATGGACGAGCCGTTCGGTGCGCTCGATGCCCAGACCCGTGTGGTGATGCAGCAGATCCTCACCAACATGTGGCAGCGCTTCCGCATTTCGGTGCTGTTCATCACGCATGACATCGACGAGAGCATCTTTCTGTCGGACCGGGTTTACGTGATGACGGCACGGCCGGGCCAAATCAAGGCCGAGATTCCCATCGCGCTGCCGCGGCCGCGCACCCCCGATATGGCCTCGAGCCCGGAATACCTCCGGATCAAGCAGCAGTTGCGTGACCTGATTACCGAGGAAAGTCTCAAGGCCATGGGCGGTGAACTCAAGGACAGCGGTCTTGCGGGCTTCGGTATGGAGGTCGGGCCGCAGGGCGTCGCCGAGTTGATCTAGACAACAGGCCGGTACGCCGGCCTGTTGTCTAGATCAACTTGTTATGACATGTACTGCCAACGTGAAAGGACGAGCCATGGCACTGACCCTGCAGCTGAATCTTGATGGATTCGAATATGAGGACGTGTATCGGGCAGCGCAGCTTCCGCTTCTGGACGCGCGCTTCGACGAATGGCTTGCCGGGCGCGACGGCGCGCTCCATGCGCGTTACCGCGACTATCGGAACGGGGGCGGTCTGAGCGGGCCTGATGAGTCGAGCCTGCTGATTGCCGTTGCGCGCGAACTGGAGGATTTTCTGGTGGTGGCGTTCGGTGTCGGTCCTTCGCGCGATGGCCTGCGCGTCGCACAGGAACGCGAGGCGGTTGTGCATGCCTTCAAGGGCGAATTCGTCAAGCGCCGCATCCGCAAGAAACGCACGGAGCCGGCGCGGGACTTTGCCGAGATCGACGCACTGATCCCATCGCAGCCGGATGCCGACCGCGAATGGAGCGTGGCCTGGTTCTGGGCCGATGCATCGCAGGCCGGCAACACGGCGCAGTTGGGACTGCTGGAGGAATGGCTGCACGCCGCCTGCCACAGCGAAGCCGGCCGGGCGGCCACGTCGGGCTGGGTCAGCCTCACCATGCCGCGGGCCACCGATTACTTCAAGCTGGTGCCTATCGTGGCGGTCCCGGCAGACGACGCGGGACGCGTGGAAGGCGCCGCCGCCCCACGCCCGCGGGACGGCTTCGACCTGACCGATGTCCGCCCCGACCTGCGTGAAACCATGGACCAGGTGCACTACTGCGTCTACTGCCACGACCATTCTGGCGATGTCTGCTCGCATGGATTCCCGGCCAAGGAGGGGGAGGGCTTTCGCGTCAACCCTCTCGACGTATCGCTTTCCGGCTGTCCGCTGGAGGAGCGCATTTCGGAAGCCCACGTGCTGAAGCGCGACGGCTATACCCTGGGCGCGCTGGCGATGATCATGCTGGACAATCCGCTGCTGCCGGCCACCGGGCACCGCATCTGCAACGACTGCATGAAAAGCTGCATCTACCAGAAGCAGGAGCCGGTGAACATTCCGGAAATCGAGACGCGCATCCTGACCGACGTGCTGGCGTGGCGCTGGGGCTTCGAGCTCTATTTCCTGCTGGCGCAGTGGAATCCGCTCAACCGCGCGCGGCCCTACCGCCTGCCCTACAACGGCCGCAATACCCTGTGCATCGGCGCGGGGCCGGCCGGCTTCAATCTCGCGCACCACCTGCTGCAGGAGGGCTTCGGCGTGGTGATCGTCGACGGCCTCAAGATCGAGCCGCTGCCGGCGGACCTGTGCGACGCCGGCGGCCGGCCGACCAGGCCGGTGGAGCATGTCGCCGCGCTGTACCAGCCGCTCGACTCGCGCACCGCCTCGGGCTTTGGCGGGGTCGCGGAATATGGCATCACGGTGCGCTGGGACAAGAACTTCCTGACGCTGATCCGGCTGGTGCTCGAGCGCCAGCCCGCTTTCCGCGTCTACGGCGGCATCCGGCTCGGCGGCACGATCACCCTGGAAGACGTGCCTGCGCTCGGCTTCGATCACGTGACGCTGGCGACCGGGGCCGGCCGCCCCACCGTTCTGCCGGTGCGCAACAACATGGCGCGCGGCATGCGCCAGGCGAGCGATTTCCTGATGGCGCTGCAGCTCACCGGCGCAGCCAGGCGCGACAGCCTCGCCAACCTGCAAGTGCGCCTGCCGGCGGTGGTGATCGGCGGCGGACTCACCTCGATCGATACCGCCACCGAAGTGCAGGCCTATTACGTCCGCCAGGTGGAGAAGGTGCTGGCGCGCTGGGAGGCGGTCGGCGAAACCCGCGCCGGCCTGTTCGACGCGTATGAGCGGGGCGTACTGGAGGAATTCCTGGCGCACGGCCGGGCGGTGCGCGCCGAGCGTGAACGCGCGCGTGCAACCGGCGAGCTGCCCGATTTCACGCCGCTGATCCGCGCCTGGGGCGGCGTCACCGTCGTCTACCGCCGCGCCATGGCCGAGTCGCCGGCCTATCTGCGCAACCACGAAGAGATCGTCAAGGCGCTGGAGGAGGGCATTTACTACGCGGAACGCCTGGAACCTGCGGAAGCCGTGCTCGACGAATACGGCCACGTGCAGCAACTGCGCTGCGTGCATACGGAAAGCGGCGACCCGGTCGTCCTGCCGGCGCGCGCGGTGCTGGTGGCCGCTGGCAGCATTCCCAACACCGTCTACGAGCGCGAACATCCGGGCACGTTCGAGATGGACGGCAAGTATTTCGCTGCCTATCGCATCGACGAAACCGGGCAAATGGTGCGGGTGGCGTCCGCCGGACACAACAAGAGCGCGCAGCCGGGATTTTTCACGTCCTACCGCGAGGGTGGTCTGCGCGTGTCCTTCGTCGGTGACAACCATCCCTGGTACCACGGCAGCGTGGTGCGGGCGATGGCGTCGGCCAAGCATGCGGCGCGCGACATCACCGCATTGCTGCTCGGGCACGCCTCTGCGCAAAAGGTCGAGCGCACGTGGGCGTCATTCGCGTCCTTTGCTGCTGCGCTCGATACTGCCCTGTGTCCCGAGGTGGTGGCAGTGGAGCGTCTGGCGCCGCATCTCACCAGCCTGACCGTCCGCGCGCCGCAGGCGACGAAGCACTGGCTGCCGGGGCAGGTATACCGGCTGCAGAATTTCGAACGGCACGCGGAACGCGTAGCCGGGCAGATGCTGGCGATGGAGGGCATGGCCATCGATGGCGTGCACGTGGACAAGGCGCGCGGCGAGGTGCAGCTGCTCATCAACAGCGTGGGCGTGTCGAGCCGGATTGCCGCGTCGCTCAAGCCCGGCACGCGCGTGATCCTGATGGGACCGACTGGAACCGGGCTGCCGATGCCGGAAAATTCGACCCTGACGGTGGCGGGCGGGCACTCCGCCGTGACCAGCACGGTGGACGGCGCGGCGATGTGGCGCGCCGCAGGCAACCGCATCGTGTTCATCGGGCACTTCCGCGATGCGGAGCGGGCGCGCGCAGTGCAGCGCGTGATCGAGATCCTGACCGACCAGGCAATCTGGGTGCTGGACGAAGGCCCTGCCCTGAAAATGCGGCGGCAGCAGGATGCCTGCTTCGTGCACGGGCTGGAGGAGTTTCTGCGGTCCTGCGCCGAGATGGACGCAAGCTTCGCGAACTGGGTGTGCCAAACCGACCAGTTCATCCTGTCGGACCACCCGGAATCCATGGAAACCTTCCGCACGATGCTGCGTGCCGAACTCAAGCCGCTTCTGAAGCCGGGCTTCAATGCGATCGCTGCCGTCAACAGCCCGATGCAATGCATGATGAAGGAAGTCTGCGCGCAGTGTCTCTGCCGCCATGTGGACAGCCAGACGGGTGAGCCGTCCAAGTTCGTCTTCTCATGCTTCAACCAGCATCAACCCCTGTTTGAACTCGACTTCGAGAACCTTCAGGCGCGTCAGGGACAGAACAGCGTTCAGGAAAAGATTTCTAACGCGTGGCTCGGTTATCTCGTGGACCAAGGAAAGAGGCTGAAGGCAGTGCTGGATATGGCAGAGCCCATCGCGTCCATCGATACTGAGCAGGTGACAGCGGATGCGGGTGGTTGTCTCGAGGATGAAGAAACAGGCGTCCTGAAACGGCTCAATCCGCCGTCAGTCTGTTGATCGGTTTTCCGGCGCACGGCCGGCAGCGGGCATGCGCCTGCATCCCTGCGCCACAGCTGGCGCATGTTCAGAAGCCCGCGATAGCCCCATTCCAGCCCATGCACAATGCCCGGCTACGCAGCCACGCGGCCGGCCAGTCGAAATCCCGGCAGCGTCTGCCATAGCGTGCGAACGCCTGTGCGCCGGGGGCCGCATCGGGTTCCGTGAAAAAGCTTGACATTGGTTCTAACGCGAACTATATTTGGTTCGTGTTAGAACTAAATGAGCGAGCGATGAGCCAGCAACCCGACTTCCTGCCGACCGTTCAAGCCCTGGTGCAGTGCTACCAGGCGTTCGAGGCTTACTCCGCCGCGCATATCCGCGCGCTGGGGCTGACGCCGCCGCAGTTCGACGTCATCGCCACGCTCGGCAACACCCCGGGCATGACCGCCACCGAGCTCGGCGAGAAGACCCTCATCACCAAGGGCACGCTCACCGGCGTGGTCGACCGCCTGGCCGATCGCGGCTGGGTCGAGCGCGTCGCGCACGGCAGCGACCGCCGCTGCCAGATCGTCCGCCTGACGAAGTCCGGCGAGGCCCTGTTCCTCCAAGCATTCCCCGCCCAGATGGCGCATCTGGCGGCGTGCTTTGCCGGCACCAGTGCAGCCCAGCACATGCGCTGGCAAACCGCGCTGCGCGCGCTGGAACAGGTTTTCAGAAAGGGAATCGCATGAGCAGTGTGATGCGCTATTCGCCCCCCGCCATCGTGCTGCACTGGCTGGTGGCCCTGCTGATCTTCGTGGGGTTCCCGCTCGGCCTCACCATGGTCGACCTGCCGCTGTCGCCCGACAAGCTGAAGCTCTACAGCTATCACAAGTGGATCGGCGTCACCGTGTTTCTGCTGATTGCCATTCGCCTGAGCTGGCGGCTGACGCACACGCCGCCCCCGCTTCCCGACAGCGTGTCCGCCTGGCAGCGCCGCGTGAGCGCGGTCGTGCATGGCCTGCTGTACCTGCTGATGATCGCGATTCCGCTGTCGGGCTGGCTGATGAGTTCGGCCAAGGGCTTCCAGACGGTTTGGTTCGGCGTGCTGCCGCTACCCGATCTGGTGGAAAAAAATCGCGAGCTGGGCGATCTGCTCGCCGGCGTGCACAAGGCGCTGAACTTCATCCTGCTGGCCCTGGTCATCCTGCACGTGGGGGCCGCCCTGCAACACCACTTCATCGAACGCCTGCCGTTTTTGCAGCGCATGGGCTGGGGCAGAAAGGCGCGCACATGAATATGACTGTATTGGCCTTGCTGGCGGCGCTGGTCGCGCCGATGGCGTACGCGGTGGAATACCGCACCATGCTGCCGCAGCAGAGCAGCATCCATTTCGAGTTCCGCCAGATGGGCGTGCCGGTGAAAGGCGGCTTCAAGCGCTTCACCACGCAGATGACGTTTGACCCGGCCAAACCCGAGGCGGCGCGCGCGCAGATCGAGATCGACCTTGCCAGCATCGACGCCGGCTCGCCCGAAGCCGACGAGGAATCCGCCGGCAAACTGTGGTTCAACCGCAGCGCGTATCCGAAGGCGACCTTCGTCGCAAGCCAGGTGCGTCCGCTGGGCAACAACCGCTACGAGCTGCACGGCACGCTCACCCTCAAGGGCCGCAGCCGCGACATGGTCGTGCCGGTCACCTACACGCCCGGCAAGAGCGCCGCCACCTTCGACGGCGGCTTTGTCCTCAAGCGCCTCGACTTCGGCATCGGCGAAGGCATGTGGGCCGACGTCGCCACCGTCGCCAACGAAGTCCAGGTCAGATTCCGCATTGCCGTCACCGGCAAGTAACCACCCGTTCTCACCCCAAGGAGCCCCGCATGAAACTGAAATCCCTCGCCGCCCTGACCGCGCTGGCCGCCTTTTCCGCTGCAGCCCAGGCCGTGCCCTCGACCTACAACATCGACAACAGCCACACCTATCCGCACTTCACCTACAGCCACCTCGGCTATTCCATCCAGACCCACAAGTTCGACAAGACCAGCGGCAAGGTGGTCATGGACTTCGACGCCAAGACCGGTTCGGTCGACGTCACCATCGACGCCAATTCGGTCAACACCGGCTTCCCCCTGTTCAACGAGCACCTTCGTGGCGAGGACTATTTCGACACCGCCCGGCATCCGGCCATCACCTTCAAGTCGAACAGCATGAAATTCAAGGGCAACACGCCGGTCAGCCTGACGGGCGACCTCACCGTCAAGGGCGTGACCCGGCCGGTGACGCTCGAGGTCACCCACTTCAAGTGCATGCCGCACCCCATGCTCAAGGCCCCCGCCTGCGGCGGCAATGCGACGACCAAGGTCAAGCGCTCGGAGTTTAATATGGGCAAGGGGGTGCCCTTCGTCAGCGACGAGGTCACGCTGACCCTGGCGATCGAGGCGGTGATGGAGCAGCCGGCGCAATAAGCCGGGCGGGGCGGTCTCCGGTAAAATGCGTCTTTAGCTGTCCGGAACACCCCTCGTGCACCCCCATCAACTCGAACTGCTCGCGCCCGCGCGCGACGCCGACATCGGCATCGAAGCCGTCAACCACGGCGCCGATGCGGTCTACATCGGCGGGCCCTCGTTCGGCGCGCGCGCGGCGGCGTCCAACGACATCGCCGACATCGCGCGGCTGGCCGAACACGCGCACCGTTTCAACGCGCGCGTGTTCGTCACCCTCAACACCATCCTTGCCGACGACGAACTCGAGCCGGCGCGCCGGCAGATATGGCAGTTGTACGAGGCCGGCGTCGACGCGCTCATCATCCAGGACATGGGCCTGCTGGAGCTCGACCTGCCGGCTATCCAGCTGCACGCCAGCACCCAGACCGATATCCGCACGCCGGAGAAGGCCCGCTTTCTGCAGGATGTGGGCCTCAGCCAGATCGTTCTCGCGCGCGAGCTCGACCTCGGCCAGATCGCCGCCATCCGCGCCGCCACGCGCTCCGGAACGACCCTGGAATTCTTCGTCCACGGCGCGCTGTGCGTCGCCTACAGCGGCCAGTGCTACATCAGCCACGCCCACACCGGGCGCAGCGCCAACCGCGGCGACTGCTCGCAGGCCTGTCGCCTGCCGTACCAGGTCACCGACATGGAAGGCCGCATCGTCGCCCACGACAAGCACGTCCTTTCGATGAAGGACAACAACCAGAGCGGCAACCTCGAGGCGCTGATCGACGCCGGCATCCGCAGCTTCAAGATCGAAGGCCGCTACAAGGACATGGGCTACGTGAAGAACATCACCGCCCATTACCGCACCCTGCTCGACGAACTCATCGAACGCCGCCCCGAGTTTGCGCGCGCCTCCAGCGGCCACACCACGTTCGCCTTCACGCCCGACCCCAACCAGAACTTCAACCGCGAATTCACCGACTACTTCGTCGGCGGCCGCAAGGACGACATCGGCGCCTTCGACACGCCGAAGAATCCCGGCCTGCCGGTCGGCTACGTCAGCAAGGTCGGCGACAAATGGGTCGAGCTGCAAACCGACTCGCCCGACACCGTGCTCAACAACGGCGACGGCCTCTGCTACTACACACTGCAGAAGGACCTGGCCGGCCTCGCGATCAACCGCGCCGAGAAGGTGGGCGAGGGCGTGTGGCGCGTCTTCCCCAAGGACCCGATGACGAGCTTCAAAGACTTGCGCGCCGGCACGCAGGTCAACCGCAACCGCGACATGAACTGGACGCGCCTGCTGGACAAACCGTCGAGCGAACGCCGCATCGGCGTGTGGCTGCGGCTGGACGAAACCGCCGATGGGTTCGCGCTGACGCTGACCGACGAGGACGGCCGCCGCGCCACGGTGGAAGCGGCGCATGCCAAGGAGCCGGCCAAGGACGCCGCCAAGGTGGAGACGACCTTGCGCGAGCATCTCGGCAAGCTCGGCGCCACGCCTTTTGCGGCCATGGGAATTGCGCTGGAACTGTCGCAGCCCTGGTTCGTGCCCGCGTCCTTCGTCAACGCCCTGCGCCGCGATGCCGTCTCCGCGCTGGAGGCCGAACGCGCCGCCGCCTATGTCCGTCCGCCGCGGGCCCAGCCGGTCGAGCCGCCGGCGATCTATCCCGAAGACACGCTGTCCTATCTGGCCAACGTCTACAACCACAAGGCGCGCGACTTCTACGCGAAGCACGGCGTCCAGGTCATCGCCGCCGCCTACGAAAGCCACGAGGAGACCGGCGAAGTCTCGCTGATGATCACCAGGCACTGCGTGCGCTATTCGCTGAGCTTGTGCCCCAAGCAGGCCAAGGGCGTCGTGGGCGTTTCGGGCACGGTGCGCGCCGCGCCGCTGACGCTGATCAACGGCAGCGAGAAGCTTACCCTGCGCTTCGACTGCAAACCGTGCGAGATGCACGTGGTGGGAAAACTGAAACCGGCCGTCGCCAAAGCCGGCGCGCCGCTGACGTTCTACAAGACGCGGCCCTAAAGACCCTCGGCGAGTTTTGCCATGAAGGCCGCGTGCCGCGCTTCCGCCTTGAGAAACGCGGCGATCAGGCGTTCGGCATCCTCGGTCAGTCGGCTGCCGGCGGGGGTGCTCTCCACCAGCGGCGATTGCCACGCGGCGTTCATCGCATCGACCGTGTCCCACGCGGCCTTGTAGCTCATCTTCATCGCCTTGGCGGCCCTGGAAATCGAGCCGGTTTCGCGGATGCGCTGCAGCAGTTCGACGCGGCCGCGGCCGAGGAAATTCCTGCCGTCGAGCGTCAGCCAGAAGCGGCCATCCGCCTTGAGTTGCGCTGTTTTGGATCGCGTCGTCATGCGGCGAGTGTAGCAAACGACCCTTGCCGTTTATCGGCGCGCGGTTGAAAATTGGATTTTGCGATTCCGGATGCCGACATGAAAAAATTCCTCGCCGTATGTGCGCTGCTCTGCCTGCCGTTTCCCGCGCTCGCCGCCGAAAGCTACAGCGTGCTGTTCAAGACCCAGGGTGAATACAAGGATGTGCGCGATGCGCTCGAGATGGCGATCGAGGGCCAGGGCCTGAAAATCACCAACACCAACAAGATCGCCGCGATGCTGGAACGCACCGGCAAGGATATCGGCGAGACCAAAGTGGTCTATGAAAACGCCGAGCAGTTCGAATTCTGCAGCGCCACCATTTCGCGCCACATGATGGAAGCCGATCCGCACTCGATCGTGATGTGTCCGTACAGCGTGGTGGTGTACACGATTCCCAACGACAAGCAGGTTTATATCGCTTACCGCAAACCCCCCTCCACCAGGAACAAGGCGCTGAAGAAGGCGCTGGCCGAGATGGAAAAGCTGCTCACAGAGATCATCAAGGACGCCCTGTAATTCCGGCCTAACGACCACGGCTTACCCGCGGGTACCCTAGCCACTATTAAGGCCGAATATAGGATGGGCGAACGGATGGCATGGTCCCGATCCACCCCCTTGGCGGCGCTTCTCTGCCTGCTCCTGTTCCTCCTCGGCCAGCCCGAGGCGGCGGGCTTCGCACGCGCGCAGTGGGAACGGGAAGGCTGGATCACGGAGTTTGATACGGGTTTGGAACGCGCGCGTGCCTCCGGCAGGCCGGTCTTCGTCTACTTCGACGCCGGGTGGTGCAGTTGGTGTCAGCAGTACAAGCGCGACACGCTCGGCCAGCCCCAGGTGCGCACGGCGCTCGCGCGCGATTTCGTCAGGGTGGCGGTGGACTTCGATGCCCGTCCGGACCTGATGCGGCGCTTCGGCGGAAAAGGCCTGCCGTTCACTGTGGTGCTGTCACCGGATGGCGCCTTGCTCAGCCGCTTTGTCGGCGTGATGCAGCCGCAGGACTTGATGGATGTGCTGGGCGCACTTGCGCAGTCGCCGGCCCGGCTCCCCGCTCTGGCGCTCGCGCCCGGCGTGGTGTTGCATCAGGTTACTGCGCTGGATCGCCGGGGCTACGAGGCTTTCCGCGCGGCTTATTTGCGACACCTGGAATCCTTGTACGACCCGGCGCGAGAAACGCTGTTCGGACAGTTCGAGACCGGCGTGACATTCAGGCGCACGTCCTTGCTCGCCTGGGTCTATCTCATGGAGCATGGCCTGTGGACGGAGCGTGCCCGCCGCGCCGCGCGAGTGGAACGGCAGCGGCTCTGGGATCCCCTCGACAGCGGGTTTTTCAACTTTATCGATCCGACGCGGGAGGAGTATCTCGAATCCTCCAAGCTGCTCGAAGTTAATGCCTGGATGGCCGCCTGGCAGGCCCAGGCTGGCGCGCGCGACCCGCAGGCGCGACGGATTGCCGTGCAGGCCTGGTACTACCTGCGCGAGGTGTTCTGGGACAAGGCGCGCGGCGGCTTCTTCCAGGCGCAGCTCGCGGACAATGCCTATTACGCACTCTCGTTCCCCGAGCGCTTGCGGCGGAGTGCGCCGCCCGTGGACCGGGCCAAGCGCACCGACACCAACGCGCAGGCGGTCTGGGCGCTGCTGCGCCTGGGGCGCTTCAATGGAGACGGGGAGGCGATCGATTATGCGGCGCAGACCATGGATTTCCTGCTGCGGGAGATGTGGCGCGACGGCCGCCTCTACCACCTCTGGCGCGAGGGACGACGGTCCGCACCGGATCTGCCGCACAATTGGTTCTGGGTGCTCGCCGCGGGTGCCGAGCTTGAACGCGTGCGCCCGGATCGATGGCGGCGCGAGCGGCTCGCAGCCATCTCCGTTGTGGCCGGGCGCTGGCTTGAGCAGCGCATGCGTGATGTTCCCGCCGCCCGGATCGACAATGAACTCGCCGGCCTGATCGCCCGAACGGCGGGGCGCCGGGATCTCTACCCGCGGCTTCCGGCCGGTGCGCGTGAATGGGCGCTCAGACAACTTCGCATCGAGACGGAGACGCCGCCGGACGAGCCGGTCATCGGTCTTTGGGCTTGGGAGGACAAGCTGGCGGCGCGGCCTCGGCATTAAGCCGATGGCACGGACATGTCCGGAGCTAGGCAACCCTCTCCCCTTTGTCGGCTATCCAACGCGTCTGCATGACGCCGGGTTGCCTGCCCATGCGCTGATCAGGTAGACCGTCGGCTAGAATGCGAGCATGACTCAACACGCATCACGCCAGCCATGACCGCCTTCCTCGCCATCGGCCTGGGCGCGGCCCTCGGCGCGTGGCTGCGCTGGGGGCTGGGTCTGTGGCTCAACCCCATGTTTCCCTCGATGCCGCTCGGCACCCTGGCCGCCAACCTGATCGGCGGCTATTTCATCGGCCTGGTCATCGCCTGGTTTGCCGACCATCCCGGGGTGCCGCCGGAAGCGCGGCTCTTCCTCATCACCGGCCTGCTCGGCGGGCTGACCACGTTTTCCACCTTTTCCGCCGAAGTCGTCACGGCGCTGATGCGCGGTCTGTGGCTCACCGGCGGCCTGATCGCCTTTGCCCACATGACGGGTTCCTTCCTCGCCACCGGGCTGGGGTTTTATTCGATGAGGTTTTTCAAATGAACGCTGTCTGCCTGCAGGTGTTTGTGTCCGAAGCCAGCCGCCATCACGGCAAGCTCACCTACGAATGGCTGCTCGATGCGGCGCAGGGGATGGGCGTCGCCGGCGGCTCGGCGTTCCGCGCGCTGGCAGGGTTCGGCCGCCACGGCCGCCACGACGCGGGATTCTTCGAACTGGCGGGCGAACTGCCGGTGGTGGTGGAGTTCTTCGTCGAGGCGGCGATGGCCGACCGGTTGCTGCAAGCCATCGCCGAAGCGGGCCTGAAACTGGTCTACGCAAAATTTCCGGCGGAAATCGGCATCACTGCTTAAGCAGCGTGCTTGAGCAGCTGATCCTGTTCGTCGCCTCGCTGGCGGCCAATTTCTTTTCGGCCCTGTCCGGCGGCGGGGCAGGGCTGATCCAGTTCCCCATGCTGATTTTTCTCGGGTTGCCGTTCGGGGTTGCGCTCGCCACCCACAAGGTCGCCAGCGTCGCGCTCGGGTTGGGCGCCACGCTCAGGCATCTGAAGGAATCCCATCTCGAACGCCGCCTCTCGCTGATCATCCTGGGCGCGGGCCTGCCCGGCGTGGTGCTGGGCGCGGTGACGATCCTGCAGATTCCCGAGCGCACGGCCACGCTGGCGCTGGGCGTGCTGACACTGGGTCTGGGACTGTATTCGGTGTTCAAGCCCCGGCTCGGCATGGAGCACGCGCCGAGAAACCGGCACGGCGCGGCGCTCGCCGGCGGCATGGCGGGGCTGTTCGTCGTCGGCTTTCTCAACGGCTCGATCACCAGCGGCACCGGGCTGTTTCTCACCATCTGGCTGATCCGCTGGTTCGGCCTCGACTACACCCGTGCGGTGGCCTATACGCTGATCCTGTGCGGGCTGGTGTGGAACGGCGCCGGCGCGCTGGTGCTGGGCGCGATCGGCACGGTGGCGTGGGACTGGATGCCGGCGCTGCTGGCCGGCTCGATCCTCGGCGGCTATCTGGGCAGCCACCTGGCGATCAGGAAGGGCAACCTGTGGATCAAGCGGGCGTTCGAGATCGTGACGATCCTGATCGGCCTGAAGCTGATCGCAGGGTGACGCCCGCTAGTCGGCGTCCGCGTGGATGTGATTGCGGCCGTTGCGCTTGGCCTGATAGAGCGCTTCGTCCGCGGCCTTGATCAGCGCATCGCTGGTTTGATGCAGCGGGTAGGTGGCGATGCCGCCGCTGGCGGTGACCAGGAAATGGCTGTCGCGATACGGATGGCGAATGTGCGCGAAGTCCTGTCGGATGCGGTCCATGGTGGCGAAGGCCTGTTCGGCATCGGTGTGCGGGAGGGCTATGAGAAACTCCTCGCCGCCGTAGCGGCACAGGATGTCCTGCTTGCGCAGGCGCTGCTTGAGCAGCCACGACAGGCTGCGGATCACCTGATCGCCGACGGGGTGGCCATAGGTGTCGTTGACCTGCTTGAAATGGTCGATATCCATCATCACCACCGACAGGAAGCCGCCTTCGTGCGCCACGCTGGACAGCAGCATGTCCAGCGTGTTCTTGCCGCTGGAGTGGTTGAGCAGTCCGGTCAGGCTGTCGTGGTACATGGTGCGTCGCAGCGCCCGGTAGCGCTCGATCTTGCTCTTGACGATGGCGTTGAGGAACACCGGGTTGAACGGCTTGGTGAGGAAATGGTCGCCGCCCAGCCGCATGGCGTCGACCTGCAGGGCGACGTTGGTCTCGCCGGACAGGTAGACGATCGGCGTGCTGAGGAATTCGTCGTGCTGGCGGATGATGCGCGCGGCCTCGACGCCGGTGCAGTTGGGCATGTACATGTCCATCAGGATCAGGTCGGGGTTGAACTGCTTGAGCGCGTTCAACGTCTGGTGCGGATCGTTGACGATCTCGGAGACGATCTGGTTTTCTTCCAGGGTGCGGCGGATCAGGTGGCCGGCCGTCTTGGAATCTTCCACGATCAGGACGCGATACGCTTCCTGGTCATGCCGCTCGTTCAGTTCCATGATGTGCTCGACGATGGCGTGCGAAGGCGTGCCTTGCAGCAGGCAGCGGTCGCATCCCCCGCGCAGGGCTTGCTGCAGCCGCTCGAAATCGGAGGGCATGCCGAGACTGATCAGCTGTCCCATCGCGAACTGCCGACGCAGCGCCTGGATGCGGTCGCACCACTCGGCTTCGGGCAGGCTGCTCAGGTCGAGCAGCAGCAGGGGAGCAGCGCCGGCGCTGTCCGGCAGCGGCCGATCCCAGGTGGCGAACGTCGCGCGCATGCCGAAATAGCCGAGCTGCGACTGCAAGTCGTCCCAGGCCGCCTGGTCGTGCCCGATCAGCCAAGTCTGCCCCACCCGGATGTCGTTGGGCGAGAGGTGCTGCGGGTCCTGGTGCCGCGCGGCCAGGCCGGCCGTCGCCATGGCATGGGTATTCGCCATGCGCCCCAGCGCGAGGATGCGTTCGTTCAGGTCGTCCAGCGCGGTTTGCGGCAGCGGATGCCCCACATCCTTGTTGAACAGCGCCAGCGTCACCTGCTCCAGCTGGTGGCTGGCGTGATGCAGGGCGGTGATGCCCTTGTCGATCAGGAACTCGGTGAAGCTGTTGATCGATACCGCCAGCTCGACGAAGCTCTCAAAACTCGGCGCCGCCCGGTAGCGCTGCCAGGTGTTCGACAACGCCTGGTTTTTCTGCAGGAGTTCTTCCGGAGGGCAAAGCATGAGGCGGATAAGCGTTCGATGGTTTTCTCATTGACGCCAAATTATCGCGCTTTATGGGCGAATCGAGGTAGCGGGGTGCGTTTATCGTCCAAACGGACGTCGATCCGCGCGGCTCGTCCCTGGCCACTGCACTCACTCGCCGCCCGCATGTTCCAGCCGCAAATACTGGTTGTACGCGTTCAAGCGGTTGGCTTCGGCGAAAGCCGGCATGGCGCGGTATTTCGACCAGTCGGTATTTTCATAGGCTTCCTCGAAAGGCACCAGATCGCGCGCGGCCTTGCCCATGTGAGTGCGCAGGTATTGCAGGTAGTCGCGGGTGAACGCAAGGTCGGCACGCGGGGTGCGCGAGTGCGCGCCATGGCCGGGCACCAGAACCTTGGGGTTGAGCGCGATCAGCTTGTCCAGCGCGGCGATCCAGGCGCCGCCGTCGGCGTCGCCGACAAACGGCACGCGGCCGCGGAATACCAGGTCGCCGGCATAGAGCACGCGATCCGGCTTCACCAGCATCGCCAGATCCTCGCTGGAATGCGCCGGGCCGACGTGGCGCAGCGCAAATTGCACGCCGCCCAGTTCGAAGTCCGTGTCGCCCTGGATGAAGCGGTCGGCCTCCAGCAGTTGCGTGTTCTCGTCCACCCAGGGGAACAGCGCTTCCTTGCGCTGTTCCAGGCGCAAGGCGGCTTCGTCGGTGCGGGTCTGGCCTTCGGCCAGGCGGTGCGCCCAGATTTCGGCGCCCAGCTTCTTGAATACCTGCAGGCCGTAGAAATGATCGGCGTGGTAGTGGCTGACGACCACGATCTTGATCGGTTTCCGGGTGATCGTGCGGATCAGGCCGACCAGTTTTTCGGCCAGCGGCGGCGAGGCCAGCGCGTCGAACACCACCACACCGTCGCGCGTGACGACGAAACCGGCGTTGGACATGAACCCCTGGTTTTCGCTGGAAGCGGCGCCCGGCAGGCCTTGCACGAAATAGCTATGGGCGCCCAGCCGCACGGCCTTCATCGGCACGGTCGCTTCCTCGATTCCGGAGGACGGGGCCGCATGGGCGGCGGAAAGCAGCGACAGCAGCAGGGCGAACAGCAGGCGAATGATCATGAACAGGCTCCTCGAACTCCTCCGCATTATCCTGAATTCCTCACCACAGAGGCACAGAGAACATCGAGAAAACAATCGGTCGTGCACTTTTGCCGATTCACCCAACGGGTGCAAGCCGCTTGGGCTGCAACGCCTTGTTTTTACTCCGTGTCTCAAGGGATACCGCCCCTGCGGGACATATCTCTGCGGTTCAAACCGCGGTTTTCAGGATTTTGGTTTCCGCGCTTGACCGGACGCGGCGTCCGGCTGGAGCAGTCCGGTCCGGCCCGCTTCATCGATGCGCCGAATCGCCGGCCTGGCTGTGGTATCTTCCATGATGGAAGAAGGGGATCATCCGTGCTCAAAAAACAGTGGCCGGCATTTGTGCTGGCATTCATATTGCCGCTGCTGGCGGTGTTCTGGTGGTGGGGCGGGTTCAACGCCGTCAGCGTGACCGAAACCGAGGCGGGGCCGTACCGTTACGCCTATCTCGACTACGACGGCCCGATTGGCAACATGCGCAAATCGCAGCGCACGGCGCTGGATAAATTCACTGTGGCCAAGGTGGCGGCCGGCGACACCATCAGCGTGATTCTCACCGACCCGCGCGCCGCCAACGGCAAGGTGCGCGCGCAGCTGGGCTACACCCTGGACGAGGACGCTCCGATTCCGGCAGGCCTGAAGGAAGGGCGCATCGAACGTCGTCCGGTGTACGCCGCACAGGTGCAGGCCGCGGTGCTGCTGGCGCCGTCCAAGGCCTACCAGGCGCTGTCCGATACGCTGGAGCAAAGCGGACGCGCCATCGTCATGCCGACGGTGGAGTTGTACCGTCCGGCAGGTCGGGCGAGCCGCATCGGCACCTTCACCCTGGAGATGAACCGCTGATGGCATTTTTCTCCGTCCTTGCCGCCGTTGCCCTCGAACATCTGCGTCCGCTGCGGCAGCCGCTGCCGCACTACCAGCATTATTCCCGCTTCACCCAGTGGCTTGAGCGCCGCTTCAATGCCGGCGAGTACAGCCACGGCGCGATTGCCTGGGCGCTGGCGGTGCTGCCGGTGCTGGCGGGCGTGTGGCTGGCTTTTGCCCTGCTCGACGGCATCAGCCCCGTCCTCGGCTGGGCGTGGAATGTGGCTGTGCTGTACTTCACCCTTGGGTTCAAATATTTCAGCGACAACGCCGAACAGATTGCGCGTCTGCTGCGCGCCGGCGACCTCGAAGAGGCGCGGGCGCAGCTCGGCGCCTGGCGCGGCGGAGATGCCAGCCGGTTCAGTGCCGACGACGTGGCGCGCGTCACCCTCGAACAGGTGATGGCGGCAAGCCACCGGCAGATGTTCGGCGTGCTGTTCTGGTTCGTGCTGCTGGTGCCGCTGGGCCCGGTCGGCGCGGTGCTGTATCGCACCGCATCGATTCTGTCGCGGCGCTGGCTGGCCAGCCGGGGAAGCTTCGGCGGGTTTGCCCAGCGCGCGTTTCGCGTCGTCAACCGGCTGCCAGCGCGGCTGACCGCGCTGACCTACGCCATCGCCGGCAACTTCGAGGACGCCACTTATTGCTGGCGCACCCAGGCCCATACCTGGCCGGATGCGGAGGATGGCGTGGTGCTCGCCGCCGGCGCCGGCGCCATGGGCGTGAAGCTGGGGCAGAGCGTCAACGTCGGCGGCGAAACCGTGTGGCGGCCCGAGCTCGGCAGCGGCCAGGCGCCCGACGCCGACTGCATCGACAGCGCCGTCAGCATGATCTGGCGCGGCCTGGTGATCTGGCTGGCGGCCGGACTGCTGATCGTGATCGCCGGCTGGATATCTTAAGGTCCCATGCTCAACGCGTTGTGGATCGGCTTCATCCTCGTCGCCTTCCTGATTGCGTCATTCAAACTGGTTGTTCTCGGCGATGCCGGCATCTTCGCCGCGCTGGTGAAGGCGCTGTTCGACAGCAGCAAGACCGCATTTGAAATCGCCCTCGGCCTCACCGGCGTCATGGCGCTGTGGCTTGGTGTGATGAAAATCGGCGAGCGTGCCGGCATGCTCGACGTACTGACGCGCGGCCTCGCGCCGCTGTTCAAGCGCCTGTTTCCCGAGGTGCCTGCGAACCATCCTGCGCTCGGCGCCATGACCATGAACATGGGCGCCAACATGCTGGGCCTCGACAACGCGGCCACGCCGCTCGGCATCAAGGCGATGCAGGAGTTGCAGAAGCTCAACCCCTCGTCCGACACCGCCAGCGACGCGCAGATCCTCTTCCTGGTCATCAACACCGCGTCGGTGACGCTGCTGCCGGTCACCATCTTCACCTACCGCGCGCAGCTCGGCGCGGCCGACCCGACCGACGTCTTCGTGCCGCTCTTGATTACCACCTACATCGGCACCCTGATCGGCCTCTTCGTCATCGGCTTCTTCCAGCGCCTGCACCTGTGGAACCGCGTCACGATGGCCTACCTCGGCGGCGCCACCGCCCTGGTCGGCGGCATGGTCGCGTATTTTTCCAGCCTCGACGCCGCCGCCATGGCGCGACAGTCGTCCATCCTCAGCAACGTGCTGCTGTTCGGCATCATCGTCACCTTTTTGCTGATGGCCGTGCGGCGCCGGGTCAATGCCTACGAGGTCTTCGTCGAGGGCGCGAAGGAGGGCTTTCACACCGCGGTCACGATCATTCCGTATCTTGTCGCCATGCTGGTGGCCA
>JAJYXA010000054.1 GCA_021791235.1 Pseudomonadota bacterium | reverse complement strand
GCCGGTATCGCCCATTGCCCAGAAGTTGTCGGAGGCGTAGCGCGCGCCCTTGTTGTCGCCGATGCGGACGATGCGTTCCTTCGGCACGCCGATGTCGTTGTGCCAGATGTCGTAGGCCTCGTCGTCCTCGGCGTAGACCGTGACCCACAGCTTCTCGGTCGGCAGCTTGAGCACCGTGGTGAGGTATTCCCAGGCGTACTTGATCGCGTCCTGCTTGAAGTAGTCGCCGAAGCTGAAGTTGCCCAGCATCTCGAAGAAGGTGTGGTGGCGCGCGGTGTAGCCGACGTTTTCCAGGTCGTTGTGCTTGCCGCCTGCACGTACGCAGCGCTGCGACGACACCGCGCGGGTGTAGGCGCGCTTGTCCTGGCCGGTGAAGACGTCCTTGAACTGCACCATGCCGGCGTTGGTGAACAGCAGGGTGGGGTCGTTGCCCGGCACCAGCGGGCTGGACGGCACGACGGTGTGGCCCTTGGACGCGAAGAAGTCGAGGAAGCTCTGGCGGATGGCGCTGCTTTTCATGGTTTTGGAGTGGTGTCGTGCGTGAACGTCGGACAATAGGGCATTGTATCCGTTAAAGTTCCGGCCTTACAGGCGGCGGGGGCAGGGAACATGGACGACGAGGCGGTCGTCGCGGCGACGCGACAGTGGATCGAGAAGGCGGTGATCGGGCTCAACCTGTGCCCGTTCGCCAAGGCGGTCTATGTGAAGAACCAGGTGCGTTACGTGGTGAGCCGGGCGCTGCATCTGGATGGCCTGCTGGAGGATCTCGACCGCGAGCTGGATTTTCTCGCCGCGGCCGATCCTGACGCCGTCGACACGACGCTGCTGATTCATCCCACGCTGCTGCCGGATTTCCTCGATTTCAACGATTTCATGCAGCTGGCCGAAGCCGCCTTGGGCGAGCACGGGCTGGAAGGCGTGATCCAGCTCGCCAGCTTTCACCCGGCCTTCCAGTTCGAGGGCACCGGGCCCGACGACATCGGCAATTACACCAACCGGGCGCCGTTTCCCACCCTGCATCTGCTGCGCGAGGCGAGCATCGAACGCGCGGTGGCGGCGTTCCCCGAAGCGGAAACGATCTACGAACGCAATATCGAGACGCTGAAAGCGCTGGGGCATGCGGGCTGGGATGATTTGTGGCGCAAGTCCTGAGTAGGCGATAGCACCCATTGCCGCCGGCCGGCGGCCCCGCTAAGGTGGCCTCTTTCAACGGCAGGAATGGCCATGTCGAATCAAGCCCGCATCCTTGAACTGCGCCAGGCGCTGTCGCGCGTCATCGTCGGCCAGGATACCCTGCTCGATCGCCTGGTGATCGGTCTGCTTGCCGACGGCCACGTGCTGGTGGAGGGGCTACCGGGACTGGCCAAGACGACTGCGGTGAAGACCCTGGCCGCCGCCATCCACGGCAGCTTCCGCCGCATCCAGTTCACGCCTGACCTGTTGCCGGGTGACCTCACCGGCACCGATGTCTATCACGAAGGCCGGTTCGAATTCATCGAAGGGCCGCTGTTCCACGAAATCATCCTCGCCGACGAAATCAACCGCGCGCCCGCCAAGGTGCAGGCCGCGCTGCTGGAAGCGATGCAGGAACACCAGATCACCGTGGGGGGCGTGACGCGCCCGCTGCCGCCGCTGTTCATGGTGATGGCGACGCAGAATCCGCTGGAGCAGGCCGGCACCTATCCGCTGCCGGAGGCGCAGCTGGATCGCTTCCTGTTGCACGTGGCGCTGGACTACCCAAGCGATCAGGAAGAACTCGACATCCTGCGCCGCGACCGCGCGCATGCGGCCAGCGCCGGTCATGCGCCGGTGACGGCGGTGATCGATACCGCCACCGTGCTGGCGGCGCGCGAGGAGGTGCAGAAGGTCCACGTGTCGGATGAGGTCGAGCGCTACATCGTCGCGCTGGTGCGCGCCACCCGCGCGCCCGGCGAGTGGCGCGTCGACTGGTCGAATGCAGTGGAAGTGGGCGCCAGCCCGCGCGCCTCGCTGGCGCTGCTGCACGCGTCGGCGGCCGCGGCCTATCTGCGCGGCCGTGACTACGTGACTCCGGACGACGTGCGCGAACTGGCGGCCGATTGCCTGCGCCACCGCATCACCTTGAGCCTCGACGCACGCCTGCAGAAACTCGGTCGCGATGCCTTCATCGCCGGCCTGCTCGAGGCCGTGCCGGCGCCGTGATGCTGGCGCGGCTGAAGCGGCTGGTGCGTCTGCGCGCGCAGCCAGATACGCCGGCCTCGGTTCGCGCCCCGCTGATCGCGGCGGCCGACATCGCCGGACTCGCATCGCAAGCCAGCCTGCTGGCAGCATTGCCGGTGCGCGAGGTGCATGATCACCACGCCGGCGATTGGGCATCGCGCTGGCTGGGACGCGGGCTGGATTTCGAGGAATCGCGCCTGTACAGCCCGGGCGACGATATCCGCGACATGGACTGGCGCACTACCGCGCGCACCGGCCGTCCGCATCTGAAAATCTACCGCGAGGAGCGCCAACCGCTGGTGCATCTGGTGGTCGATCGCGGCGCAACCATGCGCTTCGGTACGCGTCGCCGGCTCAAGGTCTCTCAGGCCGCGCGGGTGGCGGCTGTTCTGGCGTTCGCCACCGCCGGGCACAACGGCGTGATCGGCGCCACGCTGTGGGATGCGCAGGATGAAAGCCTGCCCACGCGCCATGGCCGCCTGGCGGCGCTCGCGCTGATCGAGCAGGCGGCCGCGCCGTGTCCGCCACTTGCCGATCCCGCACAGACCGAGTCCCTGCACTACGCCGACCGCCTTGCCGCGCTGGAAGCGAGCCTGCCGCGCGGCGCGCGACTGGTGCTGATCAGCGATTTCGCCTGGCTGGCCGCCGACCATGAGACGCAACTGGCGCGGCTGGCTGCGCGGTTCGACGTGTGGGCGATCCAGATCGTCGACGCCGCCGAGCGCGCCCTGCCGGAGATGGGAGCGGCGTGTTTTCACGACATGGCGAGCGGCCAGCGGGTGTGGATAGACACCGCGCAGGCCACGGTGCGCGACGCCGTCCGCACAGCATTCGCCGACCATCTGGCGGCGCAGGCTGCGCGCCTGGCCCGCGCCAGGGTGCGCCATCAGCCGGTGGACAGCGACGCCGACGATCTGGTCGCTTTACTCGCCCATGGCTGACCCGCGCAACGAACTGGCCGACATCATCGTGCCGGCCGCGCCTGCCACGGCGGTGTCCGCTGGCAGCAGCCTGTTGCTGTGGGCCGCCGTGGGGTTGGCATGTGTGGCCGGGGTCTTGCTGCTTGCCTGGCTGTGGCATCGCCGCCGTCCGGCGCGTGCCTTGCGCGCGATCGCCGCTGCGGCGGCGCAGCAACAAAGCACGCCGCGAGCGCTGGCTGCCCGGCTCGATGCCTGGGTGCGCACGCGTTTCCGGCTGACACGGGTGGATGCGGCCCGCTGCCCGCCTGGCCTCGATCCGGTCGTGTGGTCCGACTGGGCGAAGACGCTGGAGCAGGTGCGGTTTGGGCCCACGCAGCCCGATGGGTTCACCGTGCTGCAGGGCTTGAGCGAAAGCGCCCAGCCGTGGAGACGCCATGTTTGAATCGGTCCTGCCACAGGGGCTTGAACTGGCGCATCCCTATTGGCTGTTCCTGCTGCTGCCGGTCGCGGGCTGGTGCTGGCTGGCGTGGCGGCGCGCGCAGGGTGAGGCGCCGGGCGTGGTCCTCAACCACCCGGCGCTGCCGCTGGCGGCAGTGGGGCGCCTGACTGCACCCAGCCTGCGCTGGCCGGTCGCCTTGCGCGGCCTGGCGTTTGCCTTGCTGGTGCTGGCGCTGGCGCAGCCGCGCCAGGTTGGCGGCTGGATCAAACCACCGCCCGAGGGGCGCGACATCGTGCTGCTGATCGACACTTCGCTCACCATGAGCATCCGCGATTTTTACCCGGCCGGGCACAAGCATCAGGGCGAGGGCGTTGAACGCATGAGCGTGCTGAAGGATACGTT
>JAJYXA010000056.1 GCA_021791235.1 Pseudomonadota bacterium | reverse complement strand
CATGCGACAGGGCCTCGGCCCAGGCCTGTTGCCGCGCCACTTCGTCGGGCGTGAGGCCGCGCGGAGCCGCCAGATTGCGGGCGGTGGATGTCAGCCCGTCCACCGCATGCCGCGCGTCCTGCGCCACATCCTCGAGGCGTTGCTTGAGTTGATCCCAGATCGACATGCGGCTCTCCTGTGGTGTGCGGGTTCAGTTCATCAAAAAATCGTGCAGCGACTGGCTGGCATGCTGCAACTCGCCGGACTGCGAGAACAAGGCGGCAAGCAGGTTTTCCATCCATGCCGCCAGACTCAGGTCCTCGCGCTTGAGGATGACGCCGCCCACCACCCTGGCCCGCTGCGTGCGCACGCCTGAGGGCTGTTTGTCGAGCAGGTAATGGAAGTCCTCGGTCCGCACCACGATGCTCTGCACATGGCTGGCCTTGGCGAACAGGCCGTCGCGCTTGCGCACGACATCCACCTGCCCCGGAAGGTCGCCCTCCAGGCGCGCGGCCAGGCCTTCGACGAAGGACTGGATGTCGGCCGTAGAACGACGGATCCAGGCGGCTTGCAGATCGATCTTGCTGGCGTCGTTCGCCCCGGAGTCATTGGCATTTGCGGTGTCGGTCATGGGCTGGTGCAGTGGTTGAGCTTGCGGGAAATGGGGATTCGTCTGGCGAGGCGACAGCGGCGGGAGCCATCACGGGGTTGCGCCGACGGCAGCGCCCTCCCCCTTCTCGCCCAGGCGCTGCGACATTGCCGCACGCGCCGCGTCGCGCAGCGCCACGGCGGCGGTGAAGGGTTCGACCGGCGCTTGGGCGGCGCGGATCGGTGCGTCGAAATCGAGCTGGACCGGGTGGTGATGCGGCAGGCGCTCACCATCGCCCAATACCTTGCGGGTATCCCGCAGGGTGGCGGGAACCACGGCGATGCGCGCCTGCACCGCGGTCTCAAAGGGACCGAGGTGAAAGCCCAGCAGACCCGGCTCGGACCGGAACGTCCCTTCCGGAAACACGCACAGCGACACGCCCCGCGTTGCCAGCTCGGTCAGGTGGTGGGCATCGGCCACGCCGCGTTGCGCGTCGAAGCGCTCGACGAACACCGTGCCGAGCCTCTGCAGAAAAATGCGCACCGCCGGATTGCGCAGCAATTCGCGCTTGGCGACGAAGCGGTGCGGCGCCGGCAGCGCCGCCAGCAGCATCAGCGCGTCGAGGTCGCTGGCATGGTTGGCGACGACGATATGCGCTTGCAGCGGCACGGCCTCCAACCCGCGCACGCGCAGCTTCAGCCCGGCGCCGCGCAGCAGCAGGCGTGCCGCAACCCGCGCCCGCGCCCAGGCGCGCGCCGGGTCCGGGGCCAGCGCAACGGCTAGCCAGGCTGGTGGGGCCACCAGCGCGAACACCAGCCAGAACCAGGCGGCGTAAGCCATGTGGCCGGCCTGCGCGGCGGCTTGGCGGCCGCGCAGCGTCGCGGCATTCCAGCCCAGGCTAGCGAACTGCCGCCACACTGGACGCGAATGGGCGCCGATGTCGCCGCGCTCGAACAGCTCGCGCGTGGCGGCGCGACGCAGCTTGCCGCTGGAAGTTTTGCGCACCGTATGCGGCGGCGCCAGCACCACGGTGTCGGCCGGTTCGCCGAGCACGTCAACGACGCGCCGCTGCACTGCCTCGCGCAGCCGCGCGCGTGCCTGCGAGCCGCTTTCGCGGGTTTCGGCCAGAAGCACTAGGCGCTCGGTGCCGCTGATGGGGTCGGCGCTGCCGAAGGCCACTACACAGCCCTTGCGCACGCCCGGCAACTCGCCCACGGCCTGCTCGATCTCGTGGGGGTAGAGGTTGCGACCGCCGCGGATGATGATGTCTTTCACCCGCCCGGTGATGTAGATCTCGCCCTCGGCACGGTAAGCGCGGTCGCCGCTGTCGAGCCAGCCGTCGTGAATCAGCCTGCGGGATTCGTCAGGCCTGCGGTAGTAGCCGGCCATGGTCGATGGGCCCTGGAATTCCAGCCGGCCCTCGATGCGATCGGGTACCTCGACGCCAGCGGCGTCCACAAGGCGCACGCGGTGACCGGGCAGCGGATGGCCGCAGGAAATGAAGCGCAATGCGTGCGGGTCGTGGTAGACGGCGGGCTGGGCGCGGTGCTCGCGCTCGAACACGACGCGGTCGACGAAGTCCACCTGTGGCATGTTCTCCGGCCTAGAAATCAGCAGCGCCACGGTGGACTCGGCCAAGCCGTACACCGGGGTCATGGCCTGAGGCTGCAGACCATGCGCGGCGAAGCGCTCGGTGAACCGGGTGACGGTTTCCGGGCCCACGGGCTCGGCGCCGTTGGCGGCCACGCGCAGGCTGCTCAGATCGAGCCCGTCGATGTCCTGCTCGCGTATATGGCGCAGGCACAGTTCGTAGCCGAAATTGGGCGCCGCGGTGTGGGTGCCGTGGTGGCGGTGGATGGCCCACAGCCAGTCCTGCGGGCGCAGCAAAAACGCCAGCGGCGACATCACCACCAGGCGGTTGCCGGTGTACAGGCTGCACAGCCAGGCGCCGATCAAACCCATGTCGTGGTACAGCGGCAGCCAGCTGACGAACACGTCGTCGGTGGTGAGTTGCAGCACTTCGCCGATGGCGCGGATATTCGCCAGCAGATTGGCATGGGTCAGCGCCACGCCCTTCGGGTCGCCGGTGCTGCCGGAGGTGTACTGGATGAAGGCGATGTCACCCGCCAGCACCGGCACCGGCTGCCACGCCGCAAGCCCCTGCGTCGCGTGCTGCGGCGTGATGACACGGCGCAGGCCGGGCACCAGGGCTTCGAGCAAATGCGCCACGGGCATCGCCTCGGCCACCGTGATCAGCACCTGGGCGCGGGCATTGGCCAGGATGCGCGCATGACGCCTGACATGGTCTTCGATTTGCGACAAGCGCGTGGGCGGATAAATCGGCACCGGCACCGCTCCGGCCAGCAGGATGCCGAAGTAGCTGAAAAAGTAATCGGCGCAGGTCGGCAGCATGATGGCCACGGTCTGCTGCGGCGTCACCCCCAGCTGCTGCAGCCGCGCCGCGACCGTGCGGGCACCGCGCAGCAGCTCGGCATAGGTGAACGGGGTTTCACCCATGTCGGACAGCAGTACCAGTTGGATGCGGTCGGAGTGGCGCCGGACATGCCAGTCCAGCATCTCGAGCAGTGTCGTGGCGTGGACCGGGCGGTCCGCTGGGTCGTGTATTGCCTCTTGCGTTGCCGAATGGGCACGGGCCAGGGGCGCAGCCTGATCGGGGGCCAACTGCAGGGCGGCCAGCAAATCACGCGGAGTTTGCGCCTGGGCGAGCAGCGCCTCGGGCAGGCGGCGGCCGAAGGCACGTTCGATGCGCATCAGCAACTCCACCCGCGCCAGGCTGTCGAGGCCCAGGTCGCGGTCGAGCGCCGTATCGAGGTCCACCGCCACCGGCCTGGCCGACTGCCGGTTCAACTCCAGATAGGTTTCGCGCACCAGACCCAGCAACCGGGCCGGCACATCCACGCCGCCGGCGGTCGGTAAGGCCCCGGTGGCCATCAGCGTGTGGTTCATGGCCGTCTCCCGCTCGTGTCGCTCCCGCACAGGCTTGCGGGAACCCACCTGCCGGGCGCAAGGCTGGCAGGTCTACGTGGATGAGATCAACACCCGCGAATAAAGTGCTGGGCCTTAAGCTTGGCGCAAGAATGCGGGTTCATGGCAGGGAACTGTCGGTCACGACGCGCGTACGCGTCAGTTCAGCGCACGCGCATGATGAAATCGATGCGCGCCACGGCCGGCAGCAACCAGGCACCAATGCCAAGAATGCCCAGCCGTCGGATGGAACGACCTTGGCTCTCAAGGAAACACCGGGCCGCCCCAAGTTTCGTTGACCCCCACGGGGAGCGGGCTGGGCGCAGCCCGGCCCTGGGGGCGCTCAGAAGCCCTACGTCATCCAGCCCCAGCGCTTGAAGATGGCCGCGCCCTGCTTGCCCTGCAGAAAGTCGATGAACTGCCGCGCCGCGGGTA
>JAJYXA010000433.1 GCA_021791235.1 Pseudomonadota bacterium | reverse complement strand
GCCACCAGCCGGCCGCGGTTGCGGCAGTCAGTCCCAGCAGCGCCAGTCCCCAGGCCAGCGGCGCCAGCGGCATGCGCTTGCGGGCGGCAAGCGTATCCTGCGCGGCCGCGATCACGTGGCGGCGCACGACCCGGGGCGCGCCCTGGCCATAGGCCAGCATCATGGCCTTGGCCGCGATGATGTTCACCAGCCGCGGCAGTCCGCGGGATGCGCGCCACAGCGCACGCTCCGCCCACCCGGTGAAGACTGCGCCCTCGCGCCCTGCCACCGCCAGGCGGTGCCGCACATAGGCCGCCACCTCGCGCCGGCCGAGCGGGCGCAAGGCGGCATGGAAGCTGATGCGGGTGAGAATTTGCCGGGTGGCTTTCTCGCGCAGCCGGGCCATCAATTCGGGCTGGCCGAACAGCACGACCTGAAGCAATTTGCGCTTCTCGGTTTCCAGGTTGGTCAGCAGGCGCACGGCTTCGAGGGTTTCGGCAGGCAGCGCCTGTGCCTCGTCGATCAGCACCACGGGCTGCCGATCCTGCCGGGCCAGCTCGATGAAATGCCGTTCCAGGCGGTGCAGCAATGCTTCAGGGCTGCCGTCGCCCGGCACGCCGAACTCGATCGCGATCGCCGCATACAGACCGCGCGGATCGAGTCCCGGATTGGGAACGAAGGCCGCCTGCCAGCGCTGCGGCAGCGTGTTCAGCACACGCCGCAGCAGCAGGGTCTTGCCGGTGCCGACCTCGCCTTCGACCACCAGGAAACCCTCGCCCACGCTCAAGGCATACAGCAGCGTTTCATGGGCGTCCCGATGCGGCAGCGCGGGAAAGAAGAAACCGGTGTCGGGGGTCAGGCCGAACGGCGGCTCGCGCAGGCCGAAGTGCCCCCACCAGCTGCTCATGGCCGGAATTCAGGCAGCTCGTAGGTCTGGAAACGGCGTTGCGTCGCTTCCAGGTCGCGGTTCCAGTCCTGATTGTCGCGGATCAGGGTGGTCTTGATCAGCACCACCAGCTCGCGCTTCAGCCTGCTCTGGCTGGTGTTGCCGAAGAGCTCCCCCAGATAAGGAATGTCACCGAGCACCGGGATGCGGTTCTTGCTGTCGTCGAAAGACTGGCTCATCAAGCCGCCGATAGCGACGATCTGGCCGTCCTTCAAGCGCACCACGCTGTCGGTTTCCGAGATGCTGCTGGAAGCCAGCGGCAGCACGAAATTCCCCAGGTCGCCCAGGCGGATGTCCTTCTCCTTTTCGGTGACGTTGCTGACCGAGGGGCGGACGTGCAGCGTGATGTTGTCCTTGTCGTCGATTTGCGGCGTCACGTCCAGCGCAATGCCGGAAAAGAAAGGCTGCACGACGACGGTGGGCGGCGTGGCCGGAACACCCAGCGCTGCGGCCGTGCCGCCGGTGACTTCGGTGACGAAAAAGTCGTCGGTGCCGACCTTGAGCACGGCTTTCTGGTTGTTGATGGTGGCGATGCGCGGACTGGACAGCACGTGCACGGCGCCCTGGCTCTTGATCAGGTTGATGACGGCGCCGAAATCCCCATCGTTGAAGGCCAGCCCGAACACGCTGCCGGCCGGGCCGGGAATCGCGCCGCCCAGCATTTGCGCCACCGTTCCACCCAGATTGACCAGGCTCGTTCCGCCGGGTCCGATACTGGGGCTCACACCGCTCACCCCGATGGCGGTCTTGCCGCCATGCTGCAGCGTCGCCCAGTTGATGCCCGACTGATAACCGTCGTTCAGCTGCACCTCGAGGATCTTGGCTTCCAGCATCACCTGGCGGGCGCTCACCCATTCCGACGCGCGCAGATACTTCTCCACCATGTGCAGGCTGGCCGGTGCCGCCTTGACGATGATGATCCCGGATTGCGGGCTCACCACCACGCTGCCCGCTTCGCCGACCAGGGTCTTCAGCGACGTGCTGACTTCCTCCCAGTATTTGGAATCGGTCGAGGTCTGCACGCTGCTGGTTTCCAGCGACTGCGAGGTGGTGCCGGACGTGGTCCCGCTTGCGCCGCCGCTGCCGCCTCTCATGCTGGCCGAGCCGGACACCACCCGCATATCCGACGTCCCCTTGCGCTGCATTGCCAGGGAATTCAGGTGGTAGATGCGGGCTTGCAGCGCGGGCGACGGCACGATGATGCGGGTGCCCTGGACTTCGTATTCGTAGCCGTACAGGGCGCGCACCGCTTCCATCGCCTCGGGCACCGTCACGTTCTTCAGATTGAGCGTCAGGGTGCCCATCACGTCCGGGTGCACCAGCATGCTGTAGGGCGTGCCGGTCACCATGCCCATGAATACCTCGGACGCCTTGGCGTTGTTCACGGTGAGGCTGAAACGCGGCTCGGTGCGTGGCGGCCTGGCCGCGGGCGGCGGCGCGTCGCGCACCGCGTCCATGACCGCCTGCTGCACGGCCGCGGGCGGCGCCGCAACCGGTGCCGGCTGGCTCGCGGCGGTGACAAACGCGCCGTCCATCGCATCCTTGCCCGCCTTGCCGAGTGGGCTGGCGCAGCCGGACAGAACCAATACAGCCAAGACGATGTGTTTATGCATGTTCAATTCCTGGTTTCATCGAGCCGGCGACTGGGCTCGCGATTGTGTGCGGATCGTGTGGTCGAGCAGATGGACGGTGCGGCGTCCGCCCTTGCCCGAGATGACAATGTGATCTTCGCGGATGGCGGTCACCTGCCCGCCGTCCACCGAATCACCCACTTTGACGGTGGTGCCGCCATACCAGGCGACTGACTGGCGTCCATTGACCCGGACCCAGGCCAGACCGGCCGCTTCTGCTGTCGTGCCGGACGGGGCGCTCGACAGGCTGGTCGGCAACGCGGTCGGGTCCGGCAGCGACGCGGCGGCCAGCGGCGCCGTCAGCAGTGCGGCCAGGACGAGCAGGATCATACGCGCAGCCATGCTTCCTCCAGGCTCAGGGTGTGGACCGTCAGGGTGAGCGTCAGCTGCGGGCGGGCGGAGGCGTCGAGCGTCGCCTCGAACCAGCTCAGGCGCCAGGACAAGGCCTCCAGCCGTTCGAGATACGCGACCAGATCGGAATATTGCCCGCTCACGGTGATTTCAAATCCATGGCGATAGAACCCGGGCGGCGCACCCTCGGCCGCGCCGGGCAGCGCAACCGGTTGCGGGCTGAGCGTCCTGAAGCCGACGACCCGGATGCCGCCGGTCTCCTGCACCATGCTTTTCAGCACCTGGTTCATGCGCGCGGGCGGAATCAGCGCGCGTTCGAGCTTTTCAAGTTCGGCATTCAGTTCGGCCAGACGGGTTTCCTGGGCGGCCAGCGCAGCGCGCGCCGCCCGATCCGGGTCGCGCCCTGCCTGGCCGGCCAGCAGTTGCCGTTGCTGCGCGATGTGTGCCAGCGCCGCGTCGGCGCTCTGCAAGCGGGCCTGGGCGCTCTGCTGGCGAAGCTGGCCCGCATCGATCAGCAGGGTCTGCACCAGGGCGAGCACCGCCACCGCAGCCGCCCCGAAGACAAACACCCGCTCCCTCAGACTGATCGCGTCGATCCGCGCGGCGATCTCGCGCAATTTCTCATTGAGCATGCGGCGCTCCCAGCTCGGCCGGTTTGTCCCGGCTGCCCGAGTACAAGGCGAAATCGATGTAGTCAGGCAGTTTCGCCGTGCCGGCCGCCCCGCCATCCGCAGCGCGTGCTGGCGCCGCATCCATGCCGGAAAGCTGCATGCCGGCGAAGGCGGCCTGGCTGCCGAGCCGATCCACGTAGGTGGTCAGCAAGCCGGCATTCAAGGCCGATCCCTTGAGGGCCACATGGCCCGGCGCGAAGGTGAACCCGTTCAGCCAGACACCGTCCGTGCTGCCCTGGGCGAGCGCGCGCATGCGCGCAGCGAACCCCGTCGAGGCGTGCCCGACCGAGCCGCCCATCGACGCCAGCAACACTTCGCGCTGCTTCACCTGTGCCTGTATCGCCCTGCTGCGCTCGGCCAGCAGCGCACTCACCGGGCGGACCGCAGCGGCGGCCAATTGATCCAGCTCCTG
>JAJYXA010000206.1 GCA_021791235.1 Pseudomonadota bacterium | reverse complement strand
CGATGTACACCGGCGTCATCGAAGGGGTGGGGCCGCGCTACTGCCCGTCGATCGAGGACAAGATCACCCGCTTCGCCGACAAGGCGAGCCACCAGATCTTCCTCGAACCCGAGGGGCTGACGACGCACGAAATCTACCCCAACGGCATCTCGACCTCGCTGCCGTTCGACGTCCAGCTTGCCATCGTGCGCTCGATCCCGGGACTGGAGCACGCGCACATCCTGCGCCCCGGTTACGCCATCGAGTACGACTACTACGATCCGCGCAACCTCAAGGCTTCGCTGGAGACCAAGTCGATCGCCGGCCTCTTTTTCGCCGGGCAGATCAACGGCACCACTGGCTACGAGGAGGCCGCCGCGCAGGGCCTCTTGGCCGGCATCAACGCTGGTTTGCAGGTGCAGGGGGAAGAGGCCTGGAGTCCGGGCCGGCACGAGGCCTACCTCGGCGTGCTGGTCGACGACCTCATCACGCGCGGCGTCTCCGAACCCTATCGCATGTTTACCAGCCGTGCCGAATACCGCCTGCAGTTGCGCGAGGACAACGCGGACATGCGGCTGACCGAGGCCGGGCGTGCCATCGGCGTGGTCGATGATGCGCGCTGGGACGCCTTCAACCGCAAACGCGATGCGGTTTCACGTGAAACCGAGCGGCTCAAGTCGACCTGGGTCAATCCAGCCGTTCTTCCTGCCGAGGATGCCACCCGCCTCATCGGCCAGCCCATCGAGCATGAATACAGCCTGTTCGAACTGCTGCGCCGTCCCAATCTGGGCTACGCTCAGGTGCTTGCGCTGCCGGGTGGCGGAGCGGGGGAGGCCGATCCGCGCGTCGCCGAGCAGGTCGAAATCGCCGCCAAATACCAGGGTTACATCGACCGCCAGAACGAGGAAGTCGAAAAGCTGCGTGAACAGGAAACCCTGCGACTGCCGGCTGATCTCGATTACAGCCTGCTGACCGGTCTGTCGATGGAAGTGCGCCAGCGCCTACAGAAGGCGCGCCCGGAAACGCTGGGGCAGGCGGGGCGACTGCAGGGGATCACCCCGGCGGCGATTTCGGTGCTGCTGGTCTACGCCAAACGCGGCTTCCAGCCTGACCCCCAGAAGAAAAGCGCGTGAGCATCGAACAGCAATTAAAGGCGGGGATCGCCGCCCTTGGCTTGGCGTTGCCCGAAGGCGCCGAGGCGAAACTAGTGGCCTATCTGGCGCTGCTCGACAAGTGGAACCGCGTCTACAACCTCACCGCGGTGCGCGACGCCGAACGCATGGTCAGTCATCATCTGCTGGATTCGCTTGCGGCGGTGCCCTTTTTTCAGGGCGGCTGTCCTGATTCAATTCGTGTACTCGATGTCGGCAGCGGCGGCGGTCTGCCGGGTATCCCGCTGGCAATCGCGCGGCCGGAGGTGCAGGTGACGCTGATCGACAGCATTGCCAAGAAGACGGCTTTCCTGCTGCAGGCCAAGGCCGAGCTGGGACTGGGCAATCTGAATGTGGTGACAGGCCGGGTGGAGGATTATCGGCCTGCCGAGGGGTTCGATGTCATCACCTCGCGGGCGTTTTCCGACCTCAGGGAGTTCGTCGCGTTGACCCGGCATCTGCTCAAGCCGGACGGTTGCTGGCTGGCGATGAAGGGCCTGTATCCGAATGAAGAAATCGCCCAGCTGCCGCCTGGCGTGAAAGTGAGCGCTGACCACGTATTGGTCGTCCCGGGACTGGACGCAACCCGACATTTGATCGTTCTGGAGCCTGCTGAATGAGCCGAATCCTCGCAATTGCCAACCAGAAAGGTGGCGTCGGCAAGACCACGACGGCGGTGAATCTGGCCGCGAGTCTGGCCGAACTCGGCCAGCGTGTGCTACTGGCTGACCTCGACCCGCAGGGCAACGCGACCATGGGGGCGGGCATCGAGAAGCGCACCGCGCTGCCGACCGTGTACCAGATCCTGCTCAACCAGGTCACCGTGCGCGACGCGCGGATGCGCTCGGAGCCGGGTCATTTCGACGTCATCCCGGCGAACCGCGAACTCGCCGGCGCGGAAATCGATCTGGTGAACCTCGAGCAACGCGACTTGCGTCTGAAGGTCGCGCTGGCGCAGGTGGCCGACGACTATGACTTCATCCTGATGGATTGTCCGCCGACATTGAATCTGTTGACCGTCAACGCCTTTGCGGCGGCGGAGGCGGTGCTGATCCCGATGCAGTGCGAATACTATGCGCTGGAGGGGCTGACCGATCTGGTCGCCACCATCAAGAAGGTCAAGCAGCGGTTGAATCCGGATATCCGCATCGAGGGCCTGTTGCGCGTCATGTTCGATCCTCGCAGCACGCTGGCGCAGCAGGTGTCGGACCAGATCAAGCAGCATTTCGGCGACAAGGTTTACGACACCGTGATTCCGCGCAACGTGCGGCTCGCCGAGGCACCGAGCCACGGGTTGCCGGTGCTGGCCTACGACCGCCAGTGCAAGGGAGCGAAAGCCTACATGGATCTGGCCGAGGAAACGCTGAAGCGTGCCGGCCTCACAGCAAGGGAGAAACAACAACATGGCCAAGCCTAAGGGACTGGGGCGCGGGCTTGACGCGCTTTTGGGCGGCGAGGACAGCGCCGCGCCGCCGCAGGGCGACCTGCGCATGATGAACGTGTCGCAACTGGCGCCCGGCAAATATCAGCCGCGCACCCAGATGGACAGCGAGTCGCTGCAGGAACTCGCCGATTCGATCCGTGCGCAGGGACTGATGCAGCCCATCCTCGCACGCGAGGTCGCCGGCGGTTATGAAATCATCGCCGGTGAGCGGCGCTGGCGCGCGGCGCAACTCGCCGGTTTGCACGAGATTCCGGTGCTGCTGCGCGAGGTCGCCGACGATGCCGTGGCCGCGATGGCGCTGATCGAAAACATCCAGCGTGAAGACCTCAACGCAATCGATGAAGCGCACGGCCTGCAGCGCCTGATCCATGAATTCGGCATGACACACGACGCTGCCGCGCAGGCGGTCGGCAAATCGCGCGCCGCGGTATCCAACTTGCTTCGCCTGCTGAATCTGTCGCATCCGGTGCAGGACATGCTCACCGCAGGGCTGATTGAAATGGGCCACGCGCGCGCGCTGCTGCCCTTGCATGCGAATGCACAACGCGAGTTGGCGCATGAAATTGAAACCAAAGGACTGTCGGTACGCGAGGTCGAACGCCGTGTGGCGCGCCTGAAGGACGCAACGACGGCAACGCCCGCCAAGCGCCCCGTTTCGCGCGATATCCTCCGGCTGGAGGAGGCCTTGTCGGACGCGCTCGGCATGACGGCGCACGTGCAAACAAGCAGCAAAGGCAGCGGCAGGCTGACACTGAATTTCGCCAGCGCCGATGAACTGGAAGGGCTGTTGCTGCGGCTCGGAATCCAGCTTTAAACATACGCGGTCTTGTTGGCCGCGTTTTTTTCGCTATACAACATCACTACATAGTGAAATTCATCATCAAGCAGCTTGATGATTGCATAGACCACACTAATTCTTGTATCATAACTGGCTAATGTTTACCGGCATCCCAACCGGCACCCTGCGAGTGGCTCGGGCGCAAGCGGTGATCGCACCCGTAGCGGCACTGATCGGCGCTGCAATAGCGGGGGTTGATGCGGGGCTGGCGGCGCTGTATGGCGTACTGGTCGCGCTAGCTGTGAGTGCGGTGCTGGTGTGGCGCGAACGGCAATCGATGGACCATCCGGAATGGGACCAGCATCGATTGTTCAAGCTGTTTATTCGCGTCGGCATCGAGCGTCTGACCCTGCTGATCGGCTTGCTGATTGTGGGTCTCGGCGTGTTGAAGCTGGCCCCCTTGCCCTTGCTGCTGGGTCTGGTGCTGGCCCAGTTCGCCTGGCTGGCTGCCGCAACAGGTCGAAACAGTGAATAGCCAGCCGGTTCGACTGGATTTGCCAAGGTTGGTTTTGAATGGGGGCGCGCTGCGTGTCCATCCAAAACCCACTTATTGAATTTGATCACTATGGCTACGGAATACGCTTCC
>JAJYXA010000403.1 GCA_021791235.1 Pseudomonadota bacterium | reverse complement strand
CGGGCCCCTGGATCAGCATCTGCATCAGGTCGGCGGTGGCGGCATCGGTTTCTTCGGCGTCCGTCGGCAGGCCCAACTGGGCGCGGGTGGCCTGGGAAAACAGGCCGGGCGCGGGGCGCGCGGGCAGGCGGCGGGCGTCGGCGCCGATCATCGCCACGGCGTCGAACAGGCGTCCGCGCGCGGCGGGCAGCGAGGTGAGCACGATGGGGCTGGCGACGCTGGCGTCGACGAAGCTGGCGGACTCCAGCGCCAGGTTGAGCCAGCGCCGCCATTCGCTGAAGCCGTATTTTTCGCCGTCGTCCGCCAGATCGCGGCGCAGGGCGTCGAGCGTTTCGAGCACGCGGGCGCCGGCGGCGTCGGCCTTGAGCGGCGCGATGGCATCCAATTTGGCGAGGCTGTCGATCAGCCGTGCCAGCCACACCGCGAGCGGCGCGCGGCGCTGTTCAAATCCCTGGCGGGCATCGAACAGCGCGGCCAGCCATGGCGGCAACGCACCGAACCGGGCGCGCGCCAGCCGCTGAATATCGGCCATGCCCCGCGCCACGCCCTGCCGCCGCAGCGCGAGTTCGAGCTGCAACACCTGATCCTGCCGTGCCGCGAGGTCGCCCAGCAGAAAAGGGGATTTCAGCAGGTCGAGCAATTCGACGTGCGGGAAGTCGCCCATCACGCATTGGAGCCAGCGGTCGATCACCGCGGCGGCGGCGGTGGTCGACAGCGTCCAGCCGGTTTCGTCGGCCACCAGCACGTCCAGGCGTTCCAGCAGCGCGCGCACCCGGCGCGCGGTTTCGCGATCGAGCGCGATCAGCGCGAGCTCGCGCCGGCCGGCGTGCAGTTGTTCGGCCACCCAGGCGGCGACGGCGCGCGCTTCGGCTTCCAGATGCGGCGCGGGGCACAGCGTGATGCGGGCGTGCACGGGTGAATCGGGATACGCGCTGGCCAGGCTGGCGGCGCGTTCGCGCAACGGCGGCTCGCTCAGCCGCCAGGCCTGATGCAGGGTGAACGCCGCGCCGTCGGCGGCATCGGCAGTCAGCTCAAATAATGTGACCGGGGCGTGTTCGGCGCAGCGCTCGAGAAACCGCCGTTCGACCGCGGTCAGCGTGCCAAGCGCGTAGCCGTAGATGGGCTGCGGCGCGGTGCGGATGTGCTCAAGCAGCGTGTCGAGCGCGCGCGCATAGCGCGCCTGCGGGTCGCTGCCGTCGTTGTTGAGCGCCTGCCACACTGCCTCGATCAGCGCCGTTTCACGATCAAGTGCGGCGCGGTCGAGCGCATCGGCATGCAGCGCGCGAATCTGCGATCCGATCTCGCCGCCCAGCCGCGCGGCAGACAGTTCATCCGCCAGCCCAAGCAGTTCGTTGGCGAGCGTCCACTTGTCGATTTTGCCCAGCCAGTCGACGCGGCGCAGCACGCCATGCAGGCGCGCCAGACGCCGGGCCTGCGGTTCGGCGCGATCGTCGGCGACGCTCTCGGCCCAGCTTTTCAGCGGGGTGATGATCGGCGGGATCAGTGCGCGGCGGCCGGCCGCCTGCGCCAGCGCGCGGGCAAAATCCTGCCCGGCGCGGTGGTTGGGGACGAGCACCGTCAGCCCGGACAGGTCGGGCAGGCGGTCGGGATGTTGATCGAGCAGGAAGCGGGCGACGGCGTGCGGCAGCGCACCGTCGCCGGAGCGTTCCAGGCGGCTCAGCGCTCCAGGTATTTCAGCTTGTCCTTGACCTGGGCCCATTCGTCGGCGTCGGGCAAGGGATCCTTGCTCTCGATGATGACTTTCCACTCCTTGGCGAGCTGGGCGTTGAGCGCGATGTAGACGCGCTGGTCCTCCGGCACGTCGTCCTCGGCGTAAATGGCCTCAACCGGACATTCAGCCACGCACAGGGTGCAGTCGATGCACTCGTCGGGGTCGATGACGAGGAAGTTGGGACCTTCATGGAAACAGTCCACCGGACAGACATCGACACAGTCGGTGTATTTGCACTTCACGCAGGCGTCAGCTACAACATAAGTCATTCGTATTTACCCAGATGGTTTGAAAAAGCCCCGGTTGCTTGCAGGCGGCAATTTTGATGTAGCATATCGGCACAAAACCGAATTTTCCAGCATTACCGTCAGTTTCAAACTTGTCCAAGCCGGGTCCGGCCATCCCCATACCTCTAATCAGGAGTTTCACCGATGAGCGAGCATGTTCATTACATATCCGACGATTCCTTCGAACAGGAAGTCCTGCAGGCCGGCGTGCCGGTGCTGGTGGATTACTGGGCGGACTGGTGCGGCCCCTGCAAGATGATCTCGCCGATCCTCGACGAAGTCGCCAGGGAATACGCCGGCAAGCTCAAGGTGTGCAAGCTCAACATCGACGAGAACCAGGCCACGCCGCCCAAGTTCGGCATCCGCGGCATTCCCACCCTGATGATTTTCAAGAACGGCAACGTCGAAGCCACCAAGGTCGGCGCCCTGTCCAAGTCGCAACTCACCGCTTTCGTCGACAGCAACATCTAATAAACAGTCTTACCGGATGGCGCATTCCTGCGCCGCCTGCGCGCAACGCCGTCCGGCTTCACTCCTCCCCCACGTCCGGCTCTTTCAAGCGAGCCCACTCAGGCCCCTCCCATGCATCTTTCCGAACTCAAGCAGAAACCCATCACCGAACTTCTCGAAATCGCCGCCGCCAACGGCATCGACAACGCCAACCGCTTCCGCAAACAGGAACTGATCTTCACCATCCTGAAAACGCTGGCCAAGCGCGGCGAGAGCATCTACGGGGACGGCGTGCTGGAGGTGCTGCCGGACGGCTTCGGCTTCCTGCGGTCGCCGGAAACCTCGTATCTCGCCAACACCGACGACATCTACGTGTCGCCGTCGCAGATCCGCCGCTTCAACCTGCATACCGGCGACAAGATCGAAGGCGAGATCCGCACGCCCAAGGACGGCGAACGCTATTCGGCGATGACCAAGCTCGACAAGATCAACGGCGAGCCGCCCGAGGCCAGCAAGAACAAGATCCTGTTCGAGAACCTCACTCCGCTGCACCCGGACAAGCCGCTCAAGCTGGAACGCGACATCAAGGCCGAGGAAAACATCACCAGCCGCGTGATCGACATCGTCGCCCCGATCGGCAAGGGCCAGCGCGGCCTCTTGGTGGCGCCGCCCAAAACCGGCAAGACGGTGATGCTGCAGCACATCGCCCACGCCATCACCTCCAACCATCCCGACGTCGTGCTGTTCGTGCTCCTGATCGACGAGCGTCCGGAAGAGGTGACCGAAATGAGCCGCACCGTGCGCGGCGAAGTCGTCGCCTCGACCTTCGACGAACCCGCCAGCCGCCACGTCCAGGTCGCCGAAATGGTGATCGAGCGCGCCAAGCGCCTGGTCGAGCACAAGAAGGACGTGGTGATCCTGCTCGATTCCATCACCCGCCTGGCGCGCGCCTACAACACGGTGCAGCCGGCTTCCGGCAAGGTGCTCACCGGCGGCGTCGACGCCAACGCGCTGCAAAAGCCGAAACGCTTCTTCGGCGCCGCGCGCAACATCGAGGAAGGCGGCAGCCTCACCATCATCGCCACCGCGCTGATCGACACCGGCAGCCGCATGGACGACGTCATCTACGAAGAATTCAAGGGCACCGGCAACCTTGAAATCCACCTCGACCGCAAGATGGCCGAGAAGCGCCAGTACCCCGCCATCAACGTCAACCGTTCCGGCACCCGCCGCGAAGAGCTGCTGATGCCGCCCGACATCCTGCAAAAGGTGTGGGTGCTGCGCAAGCTGCTGTACCCGATGGACGACATGGAGGCGATGGAATTCCTGCTCGACAAGATCCGCGCCACCAAGAACAACAGCGAGTTCTTCGATTCGATGCGGCGCGGATAAACAAAAAGATTGATCGGAGCTTCCGATCCCGCTATACTGCCGCGTTCTACGAATTCAACCCGTTAAGGAATTGCCATGAAATCCGGCATTCACCCCGATTACAAAGAAGTCTCCGTCACCTGCTCCTGCGGCAGCACCTTCGTAACCCGTTCCACGCTGGGCAAGGACAAGCTGC
>JAJYXA010000400.1 GCA_021791235.1 Pseudomonadota bacterium | reverse complement strand
GAGACGTGTTCTGGCCATCGTTCTGGTGGTGCTGGGCGGCGTGCTGATGGTCCTGGCGCCCGAGATGTGGGCGGGCCTGGTGCTGCTGGTGCTGGGAGGGGTCGTTGAAGTGGCCGGAATCGCACTGGAACGCAAAGCCTAGCCCGTCCCGCGGCCATGTTTTGAAACGACTGCCATGCGAGTCACCCGGAGTTGACATGAAAGCCCTGATTATCAGCGCAGACCATTTCGAGGACAGCGAACTTCTGTTTCCCTACTACCGGCTGCAGGAGGAAGGGCTGGAAGTCGACATTGCCTCGATCGCCAGAGGGAAAATCAATGGCAAGCACGGCTACGAGGTGGCCGTGGACAAGGCGCTGCGGGATGTCGATCCGAACGACTACGAGCTGCTCGTCCTTCCGGGCGGCAAGGCCCCCGCGATGCTGCGCAAGGAAGCGGCCGCCGTCGCGATCGCACAGGATTTCATGCGGCGGAACAAACCGGTCGCCGCCATCTGCCATGGGCCGCAAATCCTGATCACTGCTGGCGTCCTGCAGGGACGGCGCGCGACCTGTTACCGATCGGTTGCCGAGGAACTGAAAGCATCGGGCGCCCTGTATGAAGACAGCGCGGCGGTGGTGGATGGCAAGCTGGTCACGTCGAGGCAACCCTCCGACCTGCCCGCCTTCATGCGGGAAATGATCAGGCTGCTGGAAAAGGGCGCTCAATAATCAGTCCATCACGCTTCGCACGTTCTAATATGAATAAAAAGAAGTGCTTTTAAAAAACCGATCCATCATACGATGCTGGTGTAACAACATGAAAAAAATACGGCTTGCCATCATCGGTTTAGGGAGATTGGGACGCAAATGCGTCGAGGCCGTCGTCTCCGATCAAGCCACAGAACTGGCGGGGGTAGTGCGACGTCCCGAAAGCGCTCCTGCCGCCTGGTTGAAAGCCCCTGCCGTGACCCATATCAGCGAGCTGAATCAGGTGGATGCCGCGCTCATCTGCGTTCCGCTCGGTGCGGTGATGGGGATGGCGCAAGGCCTGCTGCAAAGTCACATTCCGGTGGTGGAATGCGCCCGCCTCCACGGCGACGCCTTCCTCGAACACAAGTCTGAAATCCATCGGGCCGCGCTGCATCACAAGGTGCCGGCCATCGTCGGGGCGGGATGCGACCCCGGCGCCCTCTCCCTGTTCCGCAGCCAGTTCGCGCTGCTGGCGCCCCGCGGGCACACGGAGACACGCCTGCACAGCGGCGCCAGCCTGCACCACACCCTGGCCGCGGCAGGCGTCAAGGGGGTGAGGAAGGCGCTGGCGACAGAACTCCCGTCCGGGGAAGGTGCCCTCCAGCGTTATGTCTATGTCGAACTGGAGCCCTCGGCAGACGCGGCCGCTGTGGAGAACTCCATCGTCAATGATCCGCTCTTTCTCGATGAACGGACGCGGGTGTTTGCGGTTGCCAGCATTGCCGCGCTGGAAGAAAACGACCGCGGCGTGCTGATCGAGCGCCATGCCGCTGCCGGGGACGCCGGCCATGCTTCTTTCCTGCTGGAAGCCCGCTACGACGAGGCGGGGCTGGCTGCGCGGATGATGCTGGCCGCCGCGCGGGCATTGCCGTACTTGAGGGCGGGCGCCTATTCCCTGCTCGACCTGCCGCCGGGGGCGCTGTGGGGAGAACAGCGTCCTGTCGCGGAAAAAGAGTGGATGTAGCACGCCATTTTTGATGTCACTGGAAGGAGCACAACATGAAAGCCCGATTCGCCGGATTCCAACCCGTCCGTCGCGACCGCATGGTCCAGGAAACGCGGCACGACGCCTACCAGGCCAAGCACAAACTGCCGGAACCCACGGTTTGCCCGCAATGCGGCGCCGTATTCCATGATGGCCGCTGGCAATGGCTGGTGAAGCCCGCCCAGGCCCACGAGGAAATGTGCCCGGCCTGTCACCGCATCCATGACGAATTCCCGGCCGGCTATGTGACCATGGGCGGGCCATTTTTCAAGGATCATCGCGAGGAATTGCTGCACCTGGCCAGGAACGAGGAAGCACGCGCCAGGGCAGAGCATCCCCTGAAGCGGATCATGAAGATCGAGGATCAGGATGACGGCGTCCAGATCACCACGACCGACATCCATCTTGCCCGAGGCATCGGCGAAGCGCTGCATCACGCCTACCAGGGCGAGCTGGAGTATCACTACAACGAAAAGGAGAACCTGCTGCGCGTGGTGTGGGAGCGCTAGGGAACTGCTGGTGGGTTTCACCCGCAAGGGGGAGGCCGTGGTTGTAAAGCCGCTAAGCGGCAACAACCACGCTCCACCCACCCTACGGCCGGCGCGAGGGTGCGTAGGGTGGGCGGATCCCACGCGTTGACCTGTGCGAGGGTGGCGGAAACCCACGCGGCAAGCTGCGACGTATTCCCAGCACTCGACGGGGGACACGCTGGTTCATTCATGAGGGCCCTTCATGCATCCGGTCACGTTTCGTCTCCCCGTCAAAATGCTGCCGCAACCGGACGAGACGACTTGCGGCCCGACTTGCCTGCATGCCCTCTACACCTACTGGGGCGAGGAGGCGCAGCTTCCCCAGGTGATAGCGCGCACCCACAAGATGGAGCACGGCGGCACCTTCGCGATTTTTCTGGCTTGCGATGCCCTGCGCCAGGGCTACCAGGCCACCCTCTACACCTACAACCTGACGGTGTTCGACCCCACCTGGTTTGCGCCGGGGGTCGACATCGCCGAACGCCTGCGGCGGCAGCGCGAGCACAAGCAGGACGCCAGACTGCAACATGTCACCGAGGGCTATCTGGAATTCCTGCGTCTGGGCGGGCGGCTGCGCCTGACCGATCTCTCGCGCTCCCTGATCCGCGGCCTGCTGCGCCGCAATCTGCCCATCATCACCGGCCTGAGTTCCACCTACCTGTATCGCGCGGCGCGCGAATACGGGCCGGACGACGTGCCTGACGACATTCGCGGCCTGCCGGCCGGCCACTTCGTCGTGATCGCGGGCTACGACCGGGAAAAGCGCAGCGTGCTGGTGGCCGATCCCTACTGGCGCCACCCCTACAGCCCGTCGCACGAATACTGGGTCAGCATCGATCGCCTGATCGGCGCGGTGCTGCTCGGCATCGTCACCCACGACGCCAATCTGCTGCTGGTGTACCCACCGCGGGCGGCGCCCAGGGGCGGGCCGTGAGCATCCTCATCGTCGTCGACAACCCGCGCGACTGGCCGCTCGACATTCCCGGCGTGAGCGTCGTTTCGGCCCGCGCCTACCTGACCGATCCTGCTTACGGCGAGGGCCGTTCCGTCAAGGTATTCAACCTGTGCCGGTCCTATCGCTACCAGAGCCTGGGCTACTACGTCTCCCTGCTGGCCGAGGCGCGCGGCCACAAGCCGCTGCCCAGGGTGAGCACGATTGAGGACCTGCAATCGCAGAACCTGGTGCGATTGCTCACCGAGGACCTGGACGAAGTGGTGCAGAAATCGCTCTCGCCCATCAAGTCGGACAGCTTCGAACTCAGCATCTACTTCGGCCGCAACGTGGCAAGCCGCCACGAGACGCTCAGCCATCGGCTCTTCAGCCTGCTGCAGGCCCCCCTGCTGCGCGCCCATTTCGAGCGCCGCCGCGAGCAGTGGCGCCTGCGCAGCGTGCGCGCGATCGCCGCCAGCGACATCCCGCCGCAGCATCAGGATTTCGTGGTGCAGGCCGCCACGGAGTATTTCATGGGGCACCGGCGTCGCACGCGCAAGCGCACGCCCCCGCGCTTCGATCTCGCCATCCTGCACGATCCCGACAACCCGGAGCAGCCTTCCAACGCCCGCGCCCTGCGGAAATTCGAGAAGACCGCAGAGGACGTTGGACTCCAGGTGGAGTTCATCACCCGCGTCGATCTTGCCCGGCTGCCCGAGTTCGACGCCCTGTTCATCCGCGACACCACCTTCGCCAACCACTACACCTACCGCTTCTCGCGGCGGGCGACCGCGGAAGGCCTGGTGGTGATCGACGATCCGGACTCCATCCTCAAGTGCAACAACAAGGTCTATCTCGCCGAACTGCTCGC
>JAJYXA010000081.1 GCA_021791235.1 Pseudomonadota bacterium | reverse complement strand
GCATGGGAAAAGACACAGAAAATTTGTCGGACGATTATAAGGGAAATACCGAAGGCGGCACCCGCCAGCTGGTAATCCCCGATGCGCAGGGTGGACAGCGCCTCGATCAGGCCCTGTCGGCCCTGCTGCCCGAATTCTCGCGCAACCGCATCCAGAACTGGATCCGCGCGCGCAAGATCGCGGTGGACGACGCCTGGGGCACCACCAAGATGAAGGTCAGCGGCGGCGAGTCGGTGCGGGTCGAGATCGAGCCCGATCCGAACGCCACCCCCGATGCGCCCGAGGCCATTCCGCTCGATGTGGTGTTCGAGGACGCCATGCTGATGGTGATCAACAAGCCGGTCGGCCTGGTGGTTCACCCCGGCAGCGGCAACCGCCAGGGTACGCTGTTGAACGCGCTGCTGCACTGGGTGCCGCAGGTGGCCGAACTGCCGCGCGCCGGCATTGTTCACCGGCTCGACAAGGACACCTCGGGCCTGCTGGTCGTCGCCAAAACCCTGCGTGCGCACACCGATCTGGTGCGCCAGCTGCAGGCGCGCACCGTCAAGCGCGAATACCTCGCCCTGGTGTACGGCGAGGTCGACCATGCAGGCACGGTCGATGCGCCGCTGGCGCGCGATCCGCACAACCGCACCAAACGCACCGTGCACAGCATGGGCAAGGAAGCGGTCACGCATTACGACGTGGTCGAGCGTTTTCCGGGGATCACGCTGTTGCGCTGCAAGCTGGAAACCGGGCGCACGCACCAGATCCGGGTTCACATGCAGCACATCGGCCATCCGCTGGTCGGCGACACGGTCTACAGCGCCAGTCGCCGCAGCCACCTCAAGATCCCGTTCCCGCGCCAGGCGCTCCATGCCGAGCGGCTGGGCCTGATCCATCCGGTCACGCAGGAATTCATGCAGTGGGAATGCCCGCTGCCGCCCGACTTCGCCTCGCTGCTGCAGGCGCTGCGCGAAAACACCGACTGGGTGAAGTGAACCTGATCGTCCCTGACTGGCCTGCGCCCGTTCGGGTAAGCAGCCTGATGACTACCCGCGCGGGCGGCGTGAGCCAGGCGCCCTGGGCCAGCTTCAATCTGGGTGACCATGTCGGCGACGATCCGGCTCACGTCGAGGCCAACCGCGCCCGCCTGCGCCAGCAGCTGCCGGCGGAGCCGGGCTGGCTCAGGCAGGTGCACAGCGCCCGCGTAGTCGAACTCGGACGCGAACCGGATCCCGAAGCCGATGCGGCGTTCACCCGCGAACGAGGGCAGGTCTGCGCGGTGCTGACCGCAGACTGCCTGCCAGTGCTGTTCTGCGACCGCGCCGGCAGCGTTGTCGCCGCCGCGCACGCCGGCTGGCGCGGACTGGCGGGCGGCGTGCTGGAAACCACCGTCGCCGCGATGCAGGTGGCGCCGGGCGACATCCTCGCCTGGATGGGCGCGGCCATCGGTCCGCAGGCATTCGAGGTGGGCGAGGATGTGCGCGAGGCGTTTGTCGCGCAGCATCCCGAGGCCATTGCGGCCTTTTACGCGCACCCGACGGCGGCAGCCGGCAAATGGCTCGCCGACATCTACCAGCTTGCGCGCACCCGGCTCGATCGCCTGGGCGTCCACGCGGTCTACGGCGGCGGACGCTGCACGTTCAATGAATCCGACGCCTTCTATTCCTACCGCCGCGAGGGCGTGACCGGGCGCATGGCGTCGCTGATCTGGCTGGCGTAAGCGCGGGAGAACCTGGCACGCAAGGGCTGTCCTTCGCTACGATGCGAAAACATCCAGGCGTGTGCGCCTGACTTCGCCCGCGGGAGGAACATGGGAAAGAACAGATTGGAAGCCTTCAGCGACGGCGTCCTGGCCATCATCATCACCATCATGGTGCTGGAGTTGAAAGTCCCGCATGGCGAGACGCTGGATGCCTTGCTGCCGCTGCTTCCGGCTTTTCTCAGCTACGTGCTGAGCTTCGTCTACATCGGCATCTACTGGAACAACCACCATCACATGCTGCATGTCGCCACCCGGGTCACCGGGCCCATGCTGTGGGCGAATCTGCATCTGCTGTTCTGGTTGTCGCTGTTTCCGTTTGCCACCGGCTGGATGGGCGAGAACCACTTCGCTCCCATGCCGACGGCACTGTATGGCGGGGTGTTGCTGATGGCGGCGATTGCCTACTGGCTGCTGGAGCAGGCGATCATCGCTTCCGAGGGGGCCGCCTCCGTGCTCAAGCGTGCCGTGGGCCGGGACTGGAAGGGCAAACTGTCGCCTGTTCTCTACGGCGTCGCCATCGCCGCCACCTTCCTGGTTCCCTGGGTGGCGCAGGCGATCTATGTATTCGTGGCGATCTTATGGCTGGTGCCCGATCCTCGTATCGAGCGTGCGCTTCACCAGGGGAAATCCTGAGATTGTTGTAATAAAATACTTGCCTATCTAAATAACCTAAATCAGGAACGATGGCTGACAACTACGACGATCTGCAGCAGAGTTACGGACGCTGCCTGCGGGGGAAGAATTTCATCGAGCGTTTCTACGAGATATTTCTGGCCAGCCACCCGGACATTGCTCCGATGTTTGCAGAGACCGACTTTCAAAAGCAGCGCATGGCCTTGCGCCGGGGGATCAGCGCAGCGATCTCGCATGCGGGGGGCAGTACGCTTACCAAGCGCACGGTCGACCAGATGGCCGACACACACTCGCGCAGGGGGCACGCACCGGTACCGCCCGAACTCTATCGCTATTGGGTGGACAGCCTTGCACAGGCAGTCAGTGAAATGGATCCCGAGGCGACCCCGCAGTTGATCGCGCGCTGGCGTCAGGGCATGGGGGTTGTGGTCGACACCTTTATCAAGCATCACTGAATGATGCTTGATTCCTTAACCCGGATTCCCTGAAAGTCATCCCGCACGCGCAGGTAGTGCGGAAAGCGTGGCACACCTTTTTTCGTCAGGTGCTGATAGCGATAGGTGATGCGCGTGCCGAGGGGCGGCGGCTGGCGACGCAATGAATCCGAGAGACCGCTGCCGAGGCGGAAGCGTCTGCCGTCCGGCATTTCCATCAGCAGCGCGCCGGTCAGGCCCTGGTATTTCCCCTTGCCGGGGATGTGGCCGACGACGACCGCCTCGGCGTCCAGCCAGGGTTTCAGCTTCAGCAGCACGTCGCTGCGTCCGGTGAGATAGGGCGCGTCGGCGCGGTGCAGCATCAGGCCTTCGCCGCCCGCGCGCACCACGTCATCGAACCGCTTCATCAGCGCGGCGCGGTCGGCCACGCGCGTCTGCGCGACGGCCTGCAGCCAGGGCACGGCGGCCTGCGCAACGATCGTCCGCATCTGCAGGACGCGCGCGCTGAAATCGCCCGCCGCGCCGGGCAATTCGAAAACCAGATAGCGCACCTGCCGCCATTCGGCGTCCTCGGGTTCGAGTTTTCGCACCGTGCCCGACAGGGCATCGAACTGCCCACGGCCGATCCACATTTCGCCGTCCAGCGGCGTCGCCGGAAAATTCGCGGTGAACCACGCCGGCGCAGGCACCACGCCACCGCTGCGAAAACGCAGGAGGTGACCATCCCATTGGGCGCGCACGCCGTCGAATTTCTCGCTGACCCAGTATTGGGTGACATCGACATTGGCGGCGTAGACCTCGGCCAGCAGCATGGCGGGCGCGATGGGTGGCGCATCGCTCCATGACGGGTGCGGCAGCCACGCGGTCCATGCCAGCGTCAGTGCGGCCAGCGTGTGCTTCAGTCCAGCCATTTCTGCAGGAACTGCGCGTGGCCCATGGCAGGGTCGAGACGGTAGGCGGCGAATCCCAGCCGCTGGTACAGGTTTCGTGCGGATGCATTGCCGTCCAGCACTTCGAGCGTGAGCTTGCAGGCGCCGCGTTCGCGGGCGATCGCTTCGACCTCGGCGAACAGCTGCGCGGCGATGCCGCGGCCGCGATGGCTGGGCAGTACGACGACATCGTGCACGTTGACCAGCGGTTTGCAGGCGAAGGTGGAAAAGCCCTCGATGGCGTTGATCAGGCCGACCGGGACGCTGCCATCGAACGCCAGCACGCTGAAGATGAAAGGCCGTGCG
>JAJYXA010000062.1 GCA_021791235.1 Pseudomonadota bacterium | reverse complement strand
TTGGCCAGGTCGGCGCGGTCGTCGACGTAGACATGGCAGTTGCCGTGCAGGTGCTTGATCACCGGCACCCGCGCCTCGCCGGTGATGCGCTCGATCAGCCCTTTGCCGCCGCGCGGCACGATGACGTCGACGTAGTCCTTCATGGTGATGAGCTCGCCCACCGCGGCGCGGTCGGTGGTCGCGATCACCTGCACCACGGTGGCGGGCAGGCCGGCGGCTTCCAGCCCCTCGCGCACGCAGGCGGCGACCGCCTGGTTGGAATGCAGCGCCTCGGAGCCGCCGCGCAGGATCGCCGCGTTGCCGGATTTCAGGCACAGCCCGGCGGCGTCCGCCGTCACGTTGGGACGCGCTTCGTAAATGATGCCGATGACGCCGAGCGGCACCCGCATCTTGCCGACCTGGATGCCGGAGGGGCGGAATTTCAGGCCGTCGATCTCGCCCACCGGATCGGGCAAGGCGGCGATCTGCTCCAGGCCTTCGGCCATGCCGGCGACGGTCTTGTCGTTGAGCTGCAGGCGGTCGAGCAGCGCGGCGTCGAGCCCGCCGGCACGCGCGTGCTCCATGTCGCGCGCGTTCGCCTCCAGCAGTTTGGCGGCGTCGCGCCGGATCGCCGCGGCCATCGCCAGGAGCGCGCGGTTTTTCTGGTTGGTGTCGGCGCGGGCAATCGCGCGCGAGGCTTCGCGCGCCTGTTTTCCCACCGTCTGCATGTAGTTTTTCACGTCCATCATCTTGTCCTGTTACCCGGCCGCCCGCCATCGGGTCCGGCCAGCGTCATGCCCACGCGCAGCAGCGTGTCCCAGGGATCGCCCACCCGTTCCAGCCCCTTGGCCTGGCGGTCGATCAGCGCCAGGTCGGCCAATGCCGATTCGACCTGCGCCAGGCTCAGGCGTTTCACCGCCCGCTCGATCTGCGGCGCGCGCTGCTTGTCGCGCCCCCACAGCGTCCGCATCAGCGCGGGCAGGCTGTCGCCTTGGGCCACCGCCAATTTTAGCCTGAGCAGCAACCGCACCGCCGCCGACACCTGCCACAGGATGGCCGGCACCGCTTCGCCGCTGTCCCGCAGATCGGTCACCCCCTGCGCGAAGCGTGCGCCATCGCCCGCATACAGCGCATCCTGCAATGCTTCGGCTTCCAGCCGGCTGACGTCGACCACCGCGTGTTCGACGTCAGCCGGCGTGACGGCCCTAAAGGACTCCGATCCACTAGGCGCTGAAGCGCCTGTGGAATCGTATGTTCCCGGCGGCAGCAGCAGCGCGAGCTTGTCGATTTCCTGCTGCGCGGCGAGCAGGTTGCCCTCGACCCGGTCGGCCAGGAAGTCCAGCGCGGCGCGGTCGGCACGCAAGCCCTGCCTGGCCAGCCGCCGCTCGATCCAGGCGGGCAAAGCGGCACGGTCGATGGGACGCGCTTCGACCACCACGCCGCTTTTGGCCAAGGCTGAAAACCAGCGGCTCTGCATGGTTTTCCACTCCAGCCCCGGCAGGCTGATAAGGGTGAGCGTGTCGGCCGGCAGCCGGGCTGCATAGGTCTCCAGCGCCTTGGCGCCGTCGACGCCGGGCTTGCCGGAGGGAATGCGGATCTCGGTCAGGCGGCGCTCGGCGAACAGCGAGAGGTTGTCGCCGCCGGCGAAGATGCCCTGCCAGTTGTAGCGCCCCTGCACGGTGTAGACGGTACGTTCGCTGTGCCCGGCCGCGCGCGCCGCCGCGCGGATGGCATCGGCCGCCTCCTGCGCCGCCAGCGGCTCGTCGCCCACCACCACGTAGAGCGCGGCGAGACCGCGCGCAAGCTGGTCGGGCAGGCGGTCGGCCGGGATGTTCAACCTAGAAACCGCAGTTGGACGCGCCAGATGGTGCGTCTGGGCATGTGGCTGTCGCGAAGCGAGGAGGCGGCAGGCCAATGCCTGCAACGACGAGCGACAAAGACAGGCGCGCGACCGGACGTGCCGGCGGGTGCGTAGCGGATTCAACCTGGCGACGAATTACGGCGAAGGCTGAAAAGCCGGCATTCATACAGAATTCCATGAAATTGTGAGCAGTCAACTGCGGTTTTTAGGTTCGGTTCCGTTGCCAGGTTTGATGCTTTGCAGGCGGCGCAGGATCCGCAGCACGGCGGAGTCTTCCATGTCGCGATACAACAATTGCTCTTCCGACGACTTGGCCAGCAGCCGCGAGTCGTCGTAGGTCATACCGCGGGTCAGCTCGATGGTTTCCGCCGCCGCCCAGCTGCGTCCATCCTTGCCGCTGACGGAATAGCTCAGCCGCAAACCGAGCCGGTATTCGGTGACGCGCCCGGCACCGGACAGCGAGAGAATGGTTTTGCTGCGCGCTTCCTGGCCGAGTTTCAGCACGACCTCGGCTTCGTCTGCGGTCGCGGCCAGGCGGGTGCTCTTGTTCGCCTTCAGGGCATTGCGAAGTCGCTGTGCCACCGCGCTGTCAGGCGGCGCATCGACATACAGGCTGGCGAACGGGATGCCGTCCAGCCGGCGCAGCTGGAAGCCGCAACCGGCAGCGAGCGCGGCAGGCAGGAGGGCAAGGAAGAGTCGACGGTTCATATGACGATATTAACCAAACGCCCGGACACCACCACCACTTTTTTCGGCGGCCGGCCTTCCAGGTATTTTTGCGCCGACTCGCTTGCCAGCGCCGCGGCCTCGATGGCTGCCTTGCCGGCCGCCGCCGGCACGCGGATCTGGCCGCGCAGCTTGCCGTTGACCTGCAGCATCAGTTCGATCTCGTCCTGCGCCAGCGCGGCCGCGTCCACCGCCGGCCACGCCAGCGCGGCGCCCGGCTTGAGTTCGGCATAGAGCGCCTCGGCGACGTGCGGCACGATGGGAGCGAGCATGGCGACCGCGGCTTCCAGCACCTCCTGCCGCACGCTGCGGGTGACGGCATCGTCGCCGTCCAGCCTGGCGAGCGCGTTCATCAGCTCCATCACCGCCGCGATCGCGGTGTTGAACTGCTTGCGGCGCCCGATATCGTCGGCGACCTTCTGGATGGTCTGGTGCAGCTGGCGGCGCAGGGTCTTGGCCGCGCCCGGCAGTTCGCCGCCGGCATACGCCGCGACCGCGCCGCCCTGCACGTGCTCGTAGGCCAGCTTCCACAACCGTTTCAGGAAGCGGTGCGCGCCCTCCACCCCGGCGTCCGACCATTCCAGGCTCTGCTCCGGCGGCGCCGCGAACAGGGTGAACAGGCGTGCGGTGTCGGCGCCGTACCGGTCGATCAGCGCCTGCGGGTCGACGCCGTTGTTCTTCGACTTCGACATCTTCTCGGTGCCGCCGGCGATCACCGGCCGGCCGTCGGATTTCAGCACCGCGACGCCGTCGCGCAGCTCCACGTCGGCCGGGTTGAACCAGGTTTTCTTGCCGTCGGGCGTTTCGCGGTAATAGGTGTCGGCGACCACCATGCCCTGCGTCAGCAGGTTGGCAAACGGTTCGTCGCTCGCCACCAGGCCTTCGTCGCGCATCAGCTTGTGGAAGAAGCGCGCGTACAGGAGATGCAGGATGGCGTGCTCGATCCCGCCGATGTACTGGTCGACCGGCAGCCACTGGTTGGCCCGCGCATCCAGCATGCCGCCGTCGAAATCGGGGCAGGCGTAGCGCGCGTAGTACCACGACGACTCGACGAAAGTGTCCATGGTGTCGGTCTCGCGCCGCGCCGCGCCACCGCACTTGGGGCAGGTGCAGTTGACGAAATCGGCGCGCTTGTTGAGAGGGTTGCCGGAACCGTCCGGCACCACGTCTTCCGGCAGCACCACCGGCAATTGCCCGGCCGGCACCGGCACGTCGCCGCAGCGGTCGCAGTGGATGATCGGGATCGGGCAGCCCCAGTAGCGCTGGCGCGAAATGCCCCAGTCGCGCAGGCGGAACTGGATTTTCTTTTCGCCCAGGCCGAGCGCGGCGAGGTCGGCGGCGATGGCGTCGACTGCTTGTGCATAGTTCAGACCGTCGTACTTACCGGAGTTGACGCAGATGCCGTGTTCTTTGTCTGCGTACCACTCTTGCCAAAAATCAGTTGTGAAAATGTTCTCGGCGCTTGATACACCCTCGGCAACTTGGGCGTAGG
>JAJYXA010000172.1 GCA_021791235.1 Pseudomonadota bacterium | reverse complement strand
CTGCTCGACGAATACGACGCCGTGTTCATGGGCATGGGCACCTACACCTACATGAAGGGCGGCTTCCCCGGCGAGGACCTGCCCGGCGTGCTGGAAGCGCTGCCCTTCCTGATTTCCAACGTGAGGAAGTGCCTCGACCTCGCCAAGCACGACGAGATCTTCCATGACATGAAGGGACTGCGCGTGGTGGTGCTGGGCGGCGGCGACACCGCCATGGACTGCAACCGCACCAGCATCCGCCAGGGCGCGGCCAGCGTGACCTGCGCCTACCGCCGCGACGAGAAGAACATGCCCGGCTCCAAGCGCGAAGTCGGCAACGCCAGGGAAGAAGGCGTTGCCTTCCTGTGGAACCGCCAGCCGGTCGAGATCGTCGGCAACGGCCGCGTCGAGGGCGTCAAGCTCGTCACCACAGAACTCGGCCCGCCCGATGCGCGCGGACGCCGCACGCCCGTCGTGGTGCCCGGATCGGAAGAAATCATTCCGGCCGACCGCGTCATCGTGGCCTTCGGCTTCCGCCCCAATCCGCAGCCGTGGTTTACCGACCACGACATCAGGATCGACCCGGGCGGCCGCGTGATTGCCCAAGGCCGGCAGCACGCCTTCCAGACCGCCAACCCGAAAATCTTCGCCGGCGGCGACATGGTGCGCGGCTCCGACCTCGTGGTCACCGCGGTGTGGGAAGGCCGCGAGGCGGCCAAGGGCATTCTCGCCTACCTCGGCCTGCTTTAAAACCGCCGCGTGCGCGAGGACGGCGGCCGCCCTCGGGCCCACCCTGTCGGGGTATGCTGCGACATTGCCACCCCTTTCCGCACGGATGCTTTCTGGCCCTTACTATCCCCGCTCGTTCACCATCCTGGTCATCGTCGCCATGGGCGTGCTGATCGTGCCGCTGGCCAGCGGCCTGATCAACGCGGTGCACGTGCTGCAGGGCGTGGTCGACACCCAGCGCCAGTTCACCCGCAACAGTCTCGCCATCACCCGCGACGTGCGGCAGATCGTCGAGTCGGTCAGCCAGCTGCAGCGCGCCGCCGGGCAATACCATCTGCTGCAGGATGCCGAATTCGGGCCCGCCCTGCGGACACGCTTCGGCGAGTTGCAAACCCAGTTGACGCAACTCGAGTTGCGTCTCGCCGACGCAGCTTCGCGCGCCACGCTGGCCGGGCTGCTGACCCGCAGCCGCGCCCTGTATCGCCAGCTGCGGCCCGGCGCCTTTCTCGACAGCGCGCGCTTCCGTGCGCTCGACCCCGCATTCGACGCGCTGCATGCGGACGCACGCATCCTGCTCGACCAGGCCGATGCCGCGGTGCAGCGGGAATTGCAGGCGCTCGAAGCGACCGTGCAAGCCACCCGCCAGCGCCTGATCGTGCTGGCGCTGGCGCTGATTCCGCTGACGCTGCTGCTGGCCGCGGTGTTTTCCTGGATGATCAACCGCCCGATCAAGCAGCTCAAGGCCTCGATCCAGCAGCTCGGCCAGGCCGACCTGCGTCCGCTGCCGGCGATCAGCGGGCCGCAGGACATCGTCGAACTCGGGCGCGAAATCGACTGGCTGCGCCAGCGCCTGCAGGCGCTGGAAGAACAGAAGTTGCGCTTCCTGCGCCACGTGTCGCACGAACTGAAAACCCCGCTCGCCTCGCTGCGCGAAGGCGTGGCATTGCTGAACGACGAGTTGGCGGGCAGCCTCAACGCGCGCCAGCGCAGCATCGTCGGCATCATGGACAGCGGCAGCCGCGACCTGCAAAAGCGCATCGAAGACCTGATCCGCTACGGCGGCATGGTGCGCGACCCCACGCTGCCGATCGCCGCCCCGCAAGCGCTGGCCGAGGTGCTCGCCGGCGTGCTGGCGCGCCAGCGGCTGGCGCTCGACGCGCGCCGCATCCAGGTTGAGACGCAACTGGCCGTGGCGACCGTGCACGCCGACCGCGGCCAGCTGGAAACCGTACTCGACAACCTGCTGTCCAATGCGATCAAATTCAGCCCTGAGGACGGGCGCATCCTGGTGAAGAGCGAACCTGCCGACGGCGCGGTGGCGCTGTGGGTGTGCGATCAAGGCGGCGGTATCCTGCAAGCCGATCGCAGCCGCGTGTTCGAGCCGTTCTACCAGGGCGCCCGCCAGCCCGCCAGCACGATCAAGGGCAGCGGGCTGGGGCTGTCGATCGTGCGCGAATATCTGCTGGCCGCCGGCGGCGCGGTCGACATCGTCGATTGCCCGCCGTGGTCGACCTGTTTTCGATTAACCTGGCCCGTTCAATCTGGCCGCTACCGCATTGACGCTTAACTCTCTTTTTCTTTCCGGCTTGATCCTGACGCTGGGTGCCTGTGCCGCTCCGATCGAACGGCCGGCCTTTTTCGCCAGTCCGGCCGCACTCGACGCGTCGGCGATGCTGGGCGAACTGTCGCGCGTGGCCGTGCTGTCCGCCGACCAGCGCCGGCGCGAGTTGGCCGAACTGGAAGGCGAACGCCGCCTCGGCGACGCGCGGCGCTTTCAGTTCGCCGCGCTGCTGGAGCGCGAGGACAGCACGGACGCACTCGAACGCAGCCTCAAGAGCCTCAACGCCATGGCCGACGGCGACACGCGCGCGCAAGCGCTGCTCGACCTGATGAAAAGGTCGCTCAGAGCGCGCATCGAACTCAAGCAGCAGACCGCGCGCACCCAGGAATTGCAGGACAAGCTCGGGCAGATCAAGGCGCTGGAAAAATCCCTGCAGCAGCGCAACGACTTGCCCAAAGCCCCATGAAGAAACCGTGCATTCTGGTGGTCGACGACGACGCGGCGCTGCGCGAGCTGATCACGCTGCGGCTGGAAGCCAACGGTTTCAAGATCGAGGCGGCCGACAGCGGCGAGGCCGCGCTGGCACAGCTGGCGCTGGCCCGGCCCGACGCCGTGCTGACCGACATGCAGATGGACGGCATGGACGGCATGGCGCTGTTTCGCGCCATTCATGCGCGCGACCCGGCGCTGCCGGTCATCGTGCTGACCGCGCACGGCACCATCCCGGACGCGGTGGCCGCCACCCAGCAAGGGCTGTTCGGCTACCTGACCAAGCCCTACGACGCCCCCACGCTGATCGATCTGCTGAAGCGCGCCACCCGGCTCGCCGGCAGCGGCCCTGACGCGAGCGACGACAGCTGGCGCAGTGAAATCGTTACCGCCAGCCCGGCGATGGACGCACTCCTGGCCGAAGCCCGGCTGGCCGCGCAAAGCGGGGCGTCCTTGCTGATCCAGGGCGAATCGGGCACCGGCAAGGAGCTGCTGGCACGCGCCATCCACCGCGCCAGCCCGCGCCATTCCAAGCCCTTCGTCGCGGTCAACTGCGGCGCGATTCCGGCCGAACTGCTCGAATCGGAACTGTTCGGCCACGTGAAGGGAGCCTTCACCGGGGCGGGGCGCGACCATGCCGGCCTGTTCCAGAGCGCCGAGGGCGGCACCGTGTTCCTCGACGAGATCGGCGACATGCCCGCGCCGCTGCAGGTCAAGCTCCTGCGCGTGCTGCAGGAAGGCGAGGTGCGGCCGGTCGGCGCGACCGAAACGCGCGCGGTCGACGTGCGCATCCTGTCGGCCACCCACCGCAATCTGGAGGAGGCGATCGCCAGCGGCGAATTCCGCGAAGACCTGTATTACCGCCTCAACGTGGTCAACCTGGCGCTGCCGCCGCTGCGCGGGCGGCGCGAGGACATCCCGCTGCTGGCGCGGCACTTCCTCGCCGCGCTGACCGGAAAATACCAGCGCCGCATCCACGGCTTCGCCCCCGACGCGCTGGACATGCTGGTGGCGGCCGACTGGCCGGGCAACATCCGCCAACTGAACAACGTGCTGGAGCAATGCGTCGCGCTGTGCACCACCCCCACCATCCCGGCCAGCCTGGTGGCGCGCGCGCTGCGCGACAAGCCCGCCGAAATCCAGCCGCTGGCCGAGGCGCGCACCGCATTCGAGCGCGACTACCTCGTCACCCTGCTCAAGCTCACGCGCGGCCAGGTCAGCGAAGTGGCCCGGCTGGCCGGACGCAACCGCACCGAGGTGTACCGGCTGCTGCAGCGCCACGGCCTCACCCCCGCCCTGTTCAAGGATCGCGACGA
>JAJYXA010000130.1 GCA_021791235.1 Pseudomonadota bacterium | reverse complement strand
TTCTCGAGCCGCTCGGTCACCTGTTCCGATACCTCCTGCGCGGTCGCCCCCGGCCACTGCGCCTGGATCAGCATGACCTTGAACGTGAACGGCGGATCCTCGGCCTGCCCCAGGTGGAAATACGAGCGCACCCCAACCAGCAGGATCAGCACGATGAAGAAGCGTACCAGCGCCGGGTGCTCGATTGCCCAGCGCGACAGGTTGCCGCGCCCGGGAACGAAACGGGGGGTGTCGCTCATGGCCGGGCGGACCCGACCAGACGGACCTGCTGGCCGGGCGCGATCTTGTGCACCCCGGCCGTCACCACCCACTCGCCTGCCGTCAATCCCGACACGATGGCCGCGCGTTCGCCGCTCAGCTCGCCGAGTTGAACGCTGCGTGCCGCCACTTTGCGGGTCTGGGGGTTCACCACCCACACCTGGGGTTTGCCATCGATCCGGAACAACGCCGATTGCGCCACCGACAGGCTCGGGGCCGACTCGCTGCCGACCTCGACCGTGGCCGTCATGCCCAGTTTCACGGCCGCATCGGGATGCAGCAGGCTGATGCGGGCGTTGTAGGTACGGCTGGCCGCATCGGCTACCGGCGACAATTCCCGCAGCCGTCCGGCATAGGCCCGGTCCGGCGCCGACCACAAGTGAATGCTCAGCGCATGCGCAGTACGCAGCGCATCGAGCGCGTTTTCCGGCACATCGATTCGCACTTCGAGTTCACCGGTACGCGCCAGCTTCGCCACCGGCTGCCCGGCCGCCACGACCTGCCCGGCCTCGAACGAAATGGCCGTCACCACGCCGGCATGCGGCGCGGTCAGCCGGGTATAGGCCTGCTGGTTGCCCTGGCGGGCTGCGTCTGCGCGCAGCTGGCGCGCCTGCGCCGCGGCCGCTTCGGCGGTCGTCCGTCGGCGGTCGAGTTCGGCCTGGGAAATGAAGTTCTGCGCACGCAGCTCGGTAAAGCGCCGCAAGTCCTGCCGCGCCAGCCTGGCTTCGGCTTCGGCCGCGGTGAATTGCGCCCGTGCCGCACTCGCCGCCAGCGCATAATCACTGGGGTCGAGCGTGGCGATGGCCTGGCCCGCCTTGACCTGGGTGCCGACCTCCACCTTGCGGGCGCTGACCCGCCCCGCCACACGGAACGCAAGATCGGTCTCGTAGCGTGCGCGCACTTCCCCGGCGTAGCGTGTCCCGTTTTGAGCGGTGCTCACCCCCACCTGCTCGGCGCGTACCGGACGGATATCCTCGGGGGCTGCCTGCGGCGCGTCGCGTCCACACGCGGCCAGCACGAGCAGAAGGGCGGTCAACGGAAAAAAAGTTTTCATTTTCGGATTATCGCTGATCCCCCCGGATTCGGGCTGTCCCGGTCAATCCGCTGCGCATTCATCCCCCTCTGATGGCACCTACCGCCGTGACGGGGTTATGATGCGGGGCGCAATTGCCGCCACCGGACCCATTTCGGTTGCCCCGGGCCCCTGCCCGGCTGCATTTAACTTAACTAATCATCCTAAGACGCCTGGAGTTCCCATGTCTGCCACGTCCAAACCCCTTACCGAAGCCGCGCTGCTGAAAATGCCGGCCTCCGCCTACATGAACGCGGCCCAGCTGGCGTTTTTCCGCGAGCGCCTTGAAACGCTGCGCAACGAGATGCTCAGCAATGCCGCCGACACCGGCGAGCACCTGAAAGAGAACGAGAATTTTGCCGACCCCAATGACCGCGCCACCGTGGAAGAGGAGCACATGCTGGAACAGCGCGTGCGCGACCGCGAACGCAAACTGCTGAAAAAGATCAATACTGCCCTGGCGCGCATCGACAGCGGCGAATACGGCTGGTGTCTGGAAACCGGCGACCCCATCGGACTGCCCCGTCTGCTGGCGCGACCCACTGCCGAATATTCGATCGAGGCGCAGGAACGCCACGAGAAGAAGGAAAGACTGCACGCCTGAAACAGCGGCGGCAGCCCGCCATGGAAACTTTGCTCGCCATCGTCCGGTCCACCGTTTCTGACCCTGGGCGCAACCCATCGCGAAAACCGGCACAACTGTGATGTCCGACACGCCGATCCCCATCACGCTGCTCACCGGTTTTTTGGGCAGCGGCAAGACCACGGTGCTGAATCATCTGGTGCGCACGCTGCCGCGCACGGCGATCCTGATGAACGAATTCGGCGAGGTCGCGCTCGACCACCAACTGCTGCAAAAAATGGAAGGCCCGATGGCGCTGCTGTCCGGCGGTTGCGTGTGCTGCACGATTTCCGGCAGCCTTTCGCCGACCCTTAAAAACCTGTGGATGGCACGACAGAAGGGCGACATCCCGGCGTTCGAGCGCGTCATCATCGAAACCACCGGTATCGCCGACCCGGTGCCGGTGCTCGACAACCTGCTGCATGACAACTGGGTGCGCGCGCGCTTCCGCCTCGACGGCGTGGTGACCACGGTCGACGCGCTGTTCGGCATGGGCCAGCTGGACGAACACGCCGAGGCCGTCAAGCAGGTGGCGGTAGCCGACCGGCTGCTGCTTACCAAGACCGATCTCGCGCCTGCCGGCACGGTCGCCGCCCTGCGCGAACGGCTCGTCGCACTCAATCCGGCGGCGGATATCGTCACGGTGACGCACGGCGAGCTCGATCCCGCAGCGATCCAGAACCTGGGGCTGTGGAACGCCGAGACTAAATCGATGGAAGTCGCGCGTTGGCTGAAGCCGCAGCATTATCAGCCGGCCAGCGCCGGCAAGCTCGGCGGCGCCAACCCGATTACCGGCAAACGCATGACCGCATTGCACGACGCGCGCATCCAGGCGTTTTCGGTGGTGATAGACACACCGCTCGACCGCTACGGCCTGCAATCGGCGCTCGGCATGCTGACCTCGTTTCGCGCCGAGAACCTGCTGCGCTTCAAGGCCATCGTGAACCTGCAGGATGAGCCGCAGCCGATGGTGCTGCATGGCGTGCAGCATGTGCTGTATCCCGAGGTGAAGCTCGACGCCTGGCCGGACGACGACCACCGCAGCCGCTTCGTGTTCATCGTGCGCGACCTCGAACCCGAATTCGTCGCAAAGCTGCTGGCCGACTTCTCCGGTGCGGCGTCCCGCCATGCCGAGGCAAAGCCGTGAATTTCGCGCAAAAACTCCTCGTCGGCGCGATCCGCATCTACCAGCTGGCGCTCTCGCCCTGGCTGGGACGGCAGTGCCGCTACCTGCCCACCTGCTCGGAATACGGCAAGGAAGCCATCGAAAAACACGGGGCGCTCAAGGGCAGCTGGTTGGCCGCGAAACGCATCGGCCGTTGCCGCCCCGGCTGTGCCCACGGCTACGACCCCGTTCCGCCCGTCGACCCGCCGAGGCAGTAGAATTCGCCCCATGCCGTCGCGCCGCCTGCTCTCCTGGCTGTTCGCCCTGACCCTGCTGTTCGGTCAGGCGGCGGCGTTCGCGCATGCGCTGACCCATCTGCGCGTGCACGACACGGGCCTGCCCGACAAGGTCTGCGAAACCTGTCTCGCGCAGGCGCAGCTGGGCACGGCCCTGCCGCCCAGCCTGGTCGTCCTGGCGACGCCGCCCACCGGTCCCATTTATGCCCCCGGCGCCGAATTCGCGTGCGCCGACCTCGCACCCCGCCCCGCCTGCGCACGCGCGCCCCCCGCTCCATCCGACGCCTGAGTTTTTTCGATGCCTGCGCCGACGCTTGCGCAGGCGTTTGCCTCACGTTGATGGAGTAGAACATGTTACGTCCCGCTTTTCTGGCGGCGGCCCTCGCGACCGCCTGCCCGGCCCATGCCGACGATGCCGACCTCGCCGCACTGCGCGCCGAAGTCAAGGCCATGAAGACCGATTACGAAACCCGCATCCAGGCGCTGGAAGCGCGGCTGGCGAAAGCCGAAGCGTCCGCCGCGGCCAATGCCGCCCAAGCCAGCCCCCCGCCGCAAGACGCGGCCAGTTCGACGCCCAGCAATCCCGGCGCGTTCAATCCCGAAATCTCGGTCATCCTGCAAGGCGGCTATGCCCACCTGAAGGACATCCCCGAACGCCGCATCACGGGCTTCCTGCCCAACGGCACGGCGCCCGGCACGACACGCGGGTTTTCCGTAGACGACAG
>JAJYXA010000153.1 GCA_021791235.1 Pseudomonadota bacterium | reverse complement strand
GGTTGAACGAGGGACATGGACATAACCAGTCTGAATGCTGCGGAACCCGCAGCAGGCTTGAGTTTCGCGTTACTCAATAGAGTGCTATATCAGGACTTGCTAATATACATTATGCGAAGTCGAACCTGTCCCGGCTTCAGCGTTTCCAGCTGGCCACCCGCTGCCTAAAAAACCGCACGTCACTGACAATGCGATGACGTGCGCTTTGTGCTTCAAACCAGAAAAAAACTGCGCCAGTACTGGCGTTTCTTCTCGGTGCGTGCCGCCTCCGCTTCGACTTGGGCGATGACTTCCAAGGGATCGAGGTCGAGTATTTCCGCGATTCTTGCGCAGTCGTAAGCGTCGGGATTTTCTCGTCCCGATTTCATGGCAGATACATTTTATTTATAAATATCAATGACTTGTACGATTTTATAGTCGGTGTCCCGTCCGAGCGTCCGCCACATGTTTCCGCCTTCCCACACGCCGTCATGCGGACGATCTCGCGTGTCACCCAGGCGGGTTTGGGCTGCGCACGGCAGTAAGCGGGGAGGGTCGGACGCCGCCGTCCGCGATATCCCCACCGATCGCAGAGGAGGTGGACTTTTCCTTCATGGGGAGGGAACGCCCGGATGGTCATTCCTCGTTTTCCTGCCGTAGCAATTCCGCCTTGCGCGCGATCCCCCAGCGGTATCCCGCCAGACGTCCATCCGCGCGCACGGCACGGTGGCACGGAATCGCCACCGCCACCGGGTTGCCGGCGCAGGCATGGGCCACGGCACGCCAGGCATGGGGCTGGCCGATGCGTCCGGCAATCTCGGCGTAGCTCGCCGTCTGCCCCGCGGGAATCGCCTGCAAGGCCTGCCAGACGCGGCGCTGGAAGACCGTGCCCTGCACGTCCAGCGGCAGATCGAGGACGCCGCGCGGCTGCTCGATGTACGCGAGCACGCGGGCGACCCAGCGCGTGAATTCGCCATCGGCTGCTTCGAACTGCGCCTGCGGGAAACGCGCGCGCACCCGGTCGGCCAGCGTCGGCGCCGCATCGCCGAACTCGATCGCGCATATCCCCTTGCGGGTGGCGGCGACGATGATCCAGCCCAGCGTACAGGGCTCGACGGCATAGCGGATGTGCTCGCCCGCACCGCCCTTGCGATAGCTGCCGGGCGACATGCCTAGCAGGGCGGGCGCGGCCTCGTAAAAGCGCCCGGCCGAACTGAAGCCGGCGTCGTAGAGGGCCGCGGTCACCGACGGCGCCGACTGCAGCGATGCCGCCACCCGCCTGGCGAGGACGGCCTTGTGGAAGTCCTTGGGCGTCAGGCCGGTGGCGGCCTTGAAAATGCGGTGGAAGTGAAACGGGCTCAGCCCGGCCTGCTGCGCCAGTTGGGCGAGCATCGGTGCCGATGCGCCGTGCTCGATGGCTTCGCAGGCCTGGCGCACCAGCGCGTTGCGTTGTTGCTGCTGCGAAGGCGCATCCGGCCGGCAGCGTTTGCAGGGGCGGTAACCTGCCCCGGCGGCAAGCCCGGGCGACTCGAAGAACTCCACGTTCTGCCGCTTGGCGGCGCGCGACGGGCACGAAGGCCGGCAGTACACGCCAGTGGTCCGGACCGCGTAGACGAATTTGCCATCCGTCTGCGCGTCGCGGCGGACCACCGCCTGCCAGCGCTGCTCGGCAAGCGGCGCGGCCTCCATCGGGGCAGCGTTCGGCGGGGTGGCGAGAAGTTCGGTATCCATGGCGCATCCAGTTTGACCGGGAACAGGCACAGTGTTCACCGCCTTGCCGCAGGCTGCAATCCGAAACTTGCGCTCAAATCCTGCCCTGTCGCACCGCCCACCCGAGCGGGCAGGCTCCGGCTTGCCTGACCCGGCTGCACACGCTATAGTCAGTCCCATGCGCCGACTCCGGGTATTCCTTTTCCTGTTGCTTTCCATTGCGGTTCCGCTGCAGGGCTACGCGCACTTCGCGCAGCCGCTGGTGCCCTGCCCGATGGAAGTCACCGCCATGATGGCGATGATGGATGCCGACGCCACGCACGATTGCTGCGACGAATCCGGCTCGCAGACAGGAAAGGCCTGCAAGTCCGGCCAGCCCTGCCAGACCGGCGGCCAGCATTTTTCGGTTTTTTCCACGCTCGACGTGCTGCCGCAGGAGCCGGTTCCGGCCACCCGCTTTCCGCGCGTCGCGGCGGACATGTTCTCCTTCGACCCGGCCGCCGCCTGGCGACCGCCGGCGCTATCCTGATTCCCTGAACCGAGTGCTGCACTGCGTCCGCCCGAGCGGACGCCGCTGCGGCCATTTCGCGCCATCGCGCCGCTGCCGGCCCGATGGTTGCCGTTCTCGCAAGGAGTTGGAATATGGTCATTCCCCTGTCTGCCGCCCGCCTGTGGCGGCCCCCGGTTTGCCGCACGGCTGTGGTGCTCGTGTGGGCGGGCCTTACCGGATCGGTCTGCGCCGGGCCGCTTTCATTCGAGGACGCGCTGGCGCTGGCCGTGCGCGAAACCCCGGTGCTGCGCGCGGAGTCGGCGCAGATCGATGTGGCCCGCCAGGCGGCGATTCCGGCCGGCGAATTGCCCGATCCGAAACTTGCACTCGGCATCGACAACCTGCCCATCGATGGCCCCGACCGCTACAGCCTGAGCCGCGACGGCATGACCATGCGGCGCATCGGCGTCATGCAGGAATTCCCCAACAGCGCCAAGCGCGATGCCCGCGTCGCGGCCGCGCGCGGACGGGTTGCGCAGGCGGAAGCGCAAACCCGCATTACTCGACTCATGGTGCTGCGGGAAACGGCGGTGGCCTGGATTGCGCGCGATGCCGTCGAGCGCCAGCTCGCCCGCATCGATGCGCTGGACAGCGAGAACCGCCTGTTCGACGCTGCGGTGCGTGCCCGCATTGCCGGCGGCAAGGGCGGTGCGCTGGACGCGGTGGCGTCGCGTCAGGAAGCCGCGATGATCGATGCGCGTCGGGATGAACTGACTGCGCGCCGTCAACAAGCCATCGCGGCGCTCAAACGCTGGGTGGGTCCGCGTGCGGAGGCGCCACTGGAAGGCACCGTTCCCGACTGGCCGATCGCTCATGGCACGCTCACGCACGCGCTGTACGGCCACCCTGAGCTGGCGATATTCGACCCCAGGGGGCGCGTTCTGGATGCTGAGGTGGCCGAAGCCCAGGCCGAGAAGAAGCCGGACTGGGCACTGGAACTGGCTTACCAGAAGCGCGGCTCGCAATTTGGCGACATGGCCATGGTGCAGGTGAGCTTTGATCTGCCTGTGTTTGCTGCGACCCGCCAGGACCCCAGGATCGCGGCCAGGCTTGCCGAACGCGTGGGCCTCGACGCGGAACGCGAGGCGGTATTGCGCGAACACGCGGCGATGCTGGAGACGGATTTTGCCGAATACCAACGCCTCGCCAATGCCGTCAAGCGCCAGCGCGAGGTGCTGTTGCCACTGGCCGGCGAAAAAGTGGATCTGGCGATGGCCAGTTGGCGCGGTGGCAAGGGCGAGCTCGTCGATCTGGTGATGGCGCGGCGCGAGCGCATCGACGCCGAACTCATGGCCATCGCGCTCGAAGGCGAGCGCCGGCAGATGGCCGCCCGGCTGTATTACGCCTATGGCGACCATGCCAATAGCGAACCCAATTTGTCTGGAGAAAAATAATGAGCCGCCAAACGATCAGGAAAACCGCATTGGGTTTCGTCGCCGCTGTCGCGCTGCTCGCCGCCGGTGCAGTGGGAGGCTGGTGGTGGGCCACGCGCCATGCGCCGGTGGCGGACACGCAGGCCGCCGCACCTGCGCAGGAGCGCACCGTGCGCACCGTGCTGTACTGGTACGACCCGATGGTGCCGCAGCAAAAATTCGACAAGCCCGGCAAGTCGCCCTTCATGGACATGCAACTGGTGCCCAAATACGCCGACGAAGGGGGCGACGACGCGAGCGTGAAAATCGATCCCGGCGTGGCTCAGAACCTGGGCATGCGACTCGCCACCGTCACTCGCGCACCATTCGGCACCGACGTGACGGCGACTGGCGTCGTCGGCTTCAACGAGCGCGAGGTGGCGATCGTGCAGGCGCGCAGCGGTGGTTTTGTGGAGCGTGTGGCCAGGCTGGCACCGAACGACGTGATT
>JAJYXA010000074.1 GCA_021791235.1 Pseudomonadota bacterium | reverse complement strand
GATGCCGATGCCGGCGGCTTCGAGGTCGACGACTTCGTCGCGGATCGCCAGCGCGATCTGCAGCGCGGTGGTCGCACGCGGCTGGTCGTCGCGCACGAACGACCATTGCAGGATGGTCACCGGGCCGGTCAGCATGCCCTTCATCGGCTTGTCGGTCAGCGACTGCGCGTAGGCCGTCCAGCCCACGGTCATCGGCTGCGGGCGCGACACATCGCCGTAAATGATCGGCGGCTTGACGCAGCGGCTGCCGTAGGACTGCACCCAGCCGTTTTGCGAAAACGCGAAGCCGGCGAGCTGTTCGCCGAAATATTCGACCATGTCGTTGCGCTCGGCCTCGCCATGCACCAGCACATCGATCCCCAGGCTTTCCTGTTTTTCGACGGCGGTGCCGATCTCGCGCTGCATCGCGGCGGTGTAGCCTGCCTCGTCGAGTTCGCCTCTTTTGAAGCGCGCGCGTGCGTTGCGGATGTCCGCCGTCTGCGGGAACGAGCCGATGGTGGTGGTGGGGAAAGCGGGCAAGCCGAAGCGCCTGCGCTGCGCGGCCTGACGCACGGCAAACGTGCTGTTGCGGGCGTCGTGCGTGGCGGTGAGCGCAGCCAGCCGCGCGGAAACCGCCGCATCGTGTACCCGCGTGGACCTGCGGCGCGAGGCCAGCGCGGCGGCGTGATCGGCCAGTTCCGCGCTCACCGCCCGGCGCCCCGAATTCAGCGCGCGCGCGAGCGTGGCGAGCGCGGCAATTTTTTCCTCGGCATACGCCAGCCAGCTTTTGATTTCCGTGTCGAGCCGGGTTTCGTTCGCGAGGCTCACCGGCACATGCAGCAGTGAGCACGAGGGCGCGAGCCACAGGCGGTCGCCCAGGCGCTGGTGCAGGCCTTCGAAGCGGTCGAGCACGGCGGCCAGATCGGTCTTCCAGATGTTGCGGCCGTCGATCACGCCAGCCGAGAGGATTTTGGTCGCGGGCAGCCAGTCGATCACCTGCGCCAGCTCGTCGCCGCCGCGCACGCAGTCGACGTGCACGCCGGCCACCGGCAGCTTCAGCGCCACCAGCAGGTTTTCGCGCAGCGGGCCGAAGTAGCTGGCGAGCAGCAGCTTCACGCCCGCGCCATTCAGGCTGTGATAGGCGCGCTCCAGGGCGACGCGCCAGTCGGCGGGCAAATCCAGCGCCAGAACCGGCTCGTCGATCTGCACCCATTCCACGCCCTGCGCCTTCAGCCGCGCCAGAATCTGCGCGTAGACCGGCAGCAGGCGGTCGAGCAGGTCGAGGCGATTGAAGCCCGCCGTTTTTTCCTTCGCCAGATGCAGAAACGTGAGCGGGCCGATCAGCACCGGCTTGGGATGAAAGCCTGCGGTTTGCGCTTCGGCCACCTCGTCGAACAACCACTCCGCGCCCAGCTTGAATGGGGTGTCGGGTTTGAGTTCGGGGACAAGGTAGTGGTAGTTGGTGTCGAACCACTTGGTCATTTCCATCGCGTGGCAGGCGTCATTGCCGCGCGCGAGCTGGAAGTATTCCGGCAGGCCGATTGTCTCGCCGAAACCGAAACGCGCGGGGGCGCATCCGAGCAGCGCGACGTGGTTCAGCATCTGGTCGTAGAACGCGAAGTCGCCCACGGTGACGAAGGTCAGCCCGGCTTCGTGCTGGCGCTGCCAGTTGGCCTGGCGGATGCCGCTCGCCACCGCGCGCAACGCGGCTTCGTCGATGTCGCCGCGCCAGAACGCCTCCTGGGCGAATTTCAGTTCGCGGTTCGGTCCGATGCGCGGAACCCCCAATACGTGCGCCAGTGCCATGTGCGTGCTCCCAATGAATGATGGACGCCATGATGCCGGTACGCGTAACATGAAACAAACGAATATTTCTCATAAACAACATGAACAATGCTCATATCGAACTGCGCCACCTGCGGCTGCTGCAGGCGGTGGCGGAAGCCGGCGGACTGACCGCCGCCGCCGAACGCCTGCATCTCACGCAATCCGCCGTCTCGCATCAGTTGAAGGCGCTGGAAGACGGGCTCGGCTTGCCGCTGGTCGAGCGCGCAGCGCGCCCCGTGCAACTGACTGCGGCCGGGCGCCGCCTGCTGGCGCTGGCGCACGCCGCGCTGCCGCAGGTGGAGGCCGCGCTGCGCGATCTGGCCAAGCTGAAGGACGGCGACGCCGGCGAGTTGCGCATCGCGGTGGAATGCCACACCTGCTACGACTGGCTGATGCCGGCGATGGACAGCTACCGCGACGTGTGGCCAGGGGTAGAACTCGATCTGCTGGGCGGCTTCCGGGCCGATCCGGTGGGCTTGCTGCTGGACGGCCGCGCCGACCTCGTCATCACCTCCGAGGCCGCGCCGCGCGCGGGCGTCGTGCACGCGCCGCTGTTCGGCTTCGAGATGCTGGCCCTGCTGCCGCCGGGACATCCGCTCGCCGCCAGAAAATGGCTCTCGCCCACCGACTTCGCCGACCACACGCTCATCACCTACCCGGTTCCGGAAGACCGGCTCGATCTGATCCGCCGCGTGCTCCATCCGGCAGGCATCAAGCCGCCGCGCCGCGAAGCCCAACTGACGGTGGCCATCCTGCAGCTCGTCGCCAGCCGGCGCGGTCTGGCCGCGCTGCCCGCGTGGGCGGTCGCGCCCTACCTCGAACGCGGCTATGTCGTCGCACGCAGCATCGGCAAGCACGGTCTGTGGGCCGAACTGTATGCAACGGTGCGCGAAGCCGAGGCCGCGCGCGCCTATGTGGCCGACTTCATCGAAACCGTGAAGCGCGACAGCTTCGCGCGCCTGCCCGGCATCCGGCCGGCCATTGCCGCGCCCTGAACCGCGCGGTTCACGCCCTGGAATCAGAGCTCGGAAAACAGATACGCCAGCAGCGCGATGCCAAGCAGCACCACCGACAGATTCATCGCCATGCCCGACCAGGTGCAATAGCGCGCGGGAATTTCGACCGGCTTCAGCGTTTTCAGCACGCGCCGGAACTGCACGATGGAAAAACCGATCACCGCCAGGGCCAGCACGATGAAGGCGATGCCGATCCAGAACGACAGATCGCGCCCCGCGCCGCCCGGATCCTCGCGCAGCACGTGCAGGAACAGGCCGAAGCGCTCGAGCACGAAGCCGAAGGCCATCAGCGTGAGGCCGGTGCGGTTCCATGCCATCAGCGTGCGTTCGGCGGCGAAAAAGACGCGCGGGTCGTTGAGGTCGGACATGCTTAGACAGGCTCCACTTCGGCGGGCAGGCTGGCCTTGAGCGTGGCAGCGAGGCGCTCGAAGGTCTCGGGAAACGGCGCGCGGCGGCGCCACGCCAGGCCGATGGTGCGGCCGGGCGCGGGTTTTCTGAACGGCCGGATTTCCACGGCTTTCTTGCTCGCGCGCGGCGCGGCGTCCACCGCCAGTGCCGGCAGCAGGGTCACGCCCAGCCCCATGCCCACCATCTGGCGCAGGGTTTCCAGGCTGGTGGCGCGCACTTCCTCGCGTCCGCTGGAGCCTGTCCCGCACACGTCGAGCGCCTGGTCGCGCAGGCAGTGACCCTCGTCGAGCAGCAGCAGCTTCTCGCTCACGATGTCGGAGACCTTCAGCGTGTCGCGTTTGGCCAGCGCATGCCCGGCGGGCAACGCAGCATGGAAAGGCTCGTGGAACAGCGGCTCGACGCGCAGGCTGTCGTCGGTGACGGGCAGCGCCAGCAGGCCGGCATCGAGCTTGCCGTCCGCCAGGTGTTCCAGGATCTGCGGCGTCATTTCCTCGCGCAGCAGCAGCCGCAGGCCGGGATGTTTTTTGTGCACGATGGTCAAGGCATGCGGCAGGTAGTAGGGGCCGAGCGTGGGGATGACGCCGAGATGGATCGTGCGCGCCATCGGATCCTGCGCGTGCCTGGCCAGCTCGCGGATGCGTTCGGCCTCCTCGACGATGTTGCGCGCCGCCTGCAGGATCTCCCGGCCGATCGGGGTGGGCGTCACGCGCTTGAGGCTGCGGTCGAACAGCGTCACGCCGAGGAAGTCCTCCAGCTTCTTGATCTGCGTGGACAGCGTGGACTGGGTGATGAAGCAGGCTTCGGCGGCGCGGCCGAAGTGGCCGTGATCGGCCAGCGCGACGAGGTATTTCAGCTCCTGGAGCGTCATGCGT
>JAJYXA010000309.1 GCA_021791235.1 Pseudomonadota bacterium | reverse complement strand
AGCGCGGGCAAGATCATCATGGCCACGGTCAAGGGCGACGTCCACGACATCGGCAAGAACATCGTCGGCGTGGTGCTCGGCTGCAACGGCTACGACATCGTCGATCTCGGCGTGATGGTGCCGGCGCAGAAGATTCTCGACGCCGCGCGCGAGCACAAGGCCGACATCATTGGCCTGTCCGGGCTTATCACCCCTTCGCTGGAGGAAATGGCGCACGTCGCCAAGGAAATGCAGCGCCAGGGTTTCACCATCCCGCTGCTGATCGGCGGCGCGACGACCTCGCTGGCGCACACGGCGGTGAAGATCGAACCGAATTACGAACACCCGGTGGTGTACGTGAAGGACGCCTCGCGTGCGGTCGGCGTCTGCACCCAGCTGCTGTCGAACGACCTGCGCGACGCCTTTGCCGCCGAGATCAAGGCCGACTACGCCGTCACGCGCGAGCGCCATCTCAAGCACAAGTCGGACACCGTTCGGCTGCCCTTGGCCGAGGCGCGCGCCAACAAGTTCAGGATCGACTGGGCCAGCTACACGCCGCCGGTGCCGAAACAGCCCGGCGTCCACGTGCTGAAAGCCTACGACCTGGCCAAACTCGCCGATGTGATCGACTGGACGCCATTCTTCGCGTCGTGGGAACTACACGGCAAGTTCCCGAAGATCCTCGACGATGCGGTGGTCGGCGCCGAGGCGACGAAGCTCTACCACGACGCTCTGGCGATGCTGAAGAAGATGATTGCGGAAAACTGGGTGGAAGCGCGCGCGGTGTTCGGCCTCTTCCCCGCCAGCACCATCAACGACGATGACATCGAGGTCTATGCCGACGAATCGCGCGAGAAGGTGCTGATGACCTGGCACAACCTGCGCCAGCAAATGAAAAAGCCGGAAGGCCGCGCCAACCTGTGCATCGCCGACTTCGTCGCGCCCAAGGCCAGCGGACTGAAGGACTATCTCGGCGCCTTCGTCGTCACCGCCGGCATCGGCGAAGACGAGCGCGCCAAGGCCTTCGAGGCCGCCCACGATGACTACTCGGCCATCCTGTTCAAGTCGCTGTGCGACCGCCTCGCCGAGGCCTTTGCCGAGCACCTGCACCTGCGCGTACGCAAGGAATTCTGGGGCTATGCAAGCGAGGAAGCGCTCACCAATGACGACCTGATCGCGGAGAAATACCAGGGCATCCGCCCCGCGCCGGGCTACCCCGCCTGCCCCGAGCACAGCGAAAAGGCGCCGCTGTTCGAGGTGCTCGATGCCACGGCGCAAATCGGGGTGGTGTTGACCGAGAACTTCGCCATGTGGCCAGGCGCCGCGGTATCGGGTTTCTACCTGTCGCACCCGGACAGCCAGTATTTCGCCGTGGCGAAGATCGAGCGCGACCAGGTCGAGGACTATGCCCGCCGCAAGGGCTGGACGCTGCAGGAAGCGGAGCGCTGGCTGGCGCCGAACCTGGCCTACCGGCCTGATTGACCGATTGTTGCAGGCAGGGTTTACCAGCCCTGCTGCAGCATCTTCTCCAGCCAGAACAGCCCGATCACGGTCTTGGTTTCGCAGATCTTTCCGCTGCGCAGCCAGTCCATCGCCTCGCCGAACGGCACCCGCAGGATTTCCAGGAATTCGTCGTGGTCACGGCCGTGGTTGCCTTCCCTGAGGCCGCGCGCCAGATAGAACGCCAGCCGCTCGTCCGAGTAGCCGATGCAGGGGTAGATGGTGGTGACTTCGCGCCACTCGGCGGCGGTACAGCCGGTTTCCTCTTCCAGTTCGCGCTTCGCGCAGGTCAGATCATCCTCGCCGGGGTCGATCTTGCCGGCCGGCAGCTCGATGAAATCGCGGCGCAACGGGTAGCGGTGCTGGCGTTCCAGCAGCAGGTCGCCGTTGTCGAACACCGGAATGACGACGACGGCGCCGGGGTGGACGATGTACTCGCGCGTCGACTCCTTGCCGTTGGGCAGGCGCACGCGGTCGCATTTGACGTGCATCAACCGGCCCTTGAAGACGGTTTCGCTGGCCAGTTCGGTTTCGGTGAGATCCGGAAGGTCGTTTTTCATGGACGCCATGATACCGATCGCGGACAAAAAAATGCCGGGTTCTTGCGAACCCGGCGGAGATGAGAGACACGCCCTCATTGCGGAGAACTTCTGCTTGCAGCAAAAAAACAGCAAGCCCGGTCATCCTACGTAGCGGAACGAAATCCGGCTATACAACTTTAGTTGTAGGCGCGACGTATGCGCATGATATTAAAAGGATTTATTTTTGGCTCTGATCATAAAATCCGGGCTTCCCAGTAGATCCAAGCGCCCGGCAGCGGAATTCCGCCAGCGATACCACGTTGGAAAACAAGCCGGTCAATGGGATTTGAGCGTCTCTCGCAGGGCGGAGTACTGGCGCCGGCTGACCGGCAGGCGCTCGTCCAGCCCGTCCAGGCGCAGGAAATGACCGTCATCCTCGCCGGCCAGCTTGCCGATTTCGCGGATGCGCGCGCGCGCCACCAGGCAATTGCGGTGGATGCGCAGGAAGGTGGCGCCCCATTCGCTTTCCAGACGGGTAAGCGATTCCTCGATGAGAAATTCGCGGGCGGCAGTTCGCACGGTGACGTACTTGAGTTCCGCCTTGAGATAGAGAATGTCCGGCACGGGAATCAGCACGATGCGGCCCTTTTCGTTGACCGAGAGATGCGTGCGCGCCTTGGGGTGCACGGCCCGCAACCGTTCCAGAACGCTGTCGCTCAGGCTATGCGCCCTTGACAGGGCACGCATGAGACGGTCGGCACGCACTGGTTTCAGGAGGTAGTCGACCGCATTGAGATCAAACGCCTGGCAGGCATAAGCCTCGTAGGCCGTACTGAAGATGATGGCTGGCGGCTTGTCCAGCGTATTGAGGTGGGCGGCGCATTCCAGGCCGTCCATGCCCGGCATGCGGATATCAAGCAAGACCGCATCGACCGGTCGCTGCTGCACTTGGGTCAGCGCATCCAGCCCGTTGTCCGCCTCGCCGACGATGTCAACCGGCAGCCGGTCGGCGCAATCCGCCAGCACGTCGCGCAGGCGCCGGCGCGCCGGCGCCTCGTCATCGACGATGAGGACGCGCAGGGGCGGGTTGGGTGCGTTCACGGGTGTAGGGAATCACGATATGCACCTGATAAACGGCACCCAGCGGTTCCAACTTGAGCTGGGCGTCGAGGTCGAAATGCAGCAACAGGCGTTCGCGGATGTTCGCCAGCGCGATGCGGTTGCCCTTGTGGTGGCCGGCATCGGTGGCAATCGGATTGCGCACCACGATGTGGACCTTGTCGGCGCTACGGTAAACATTGAGGCTGATTTCGCCGCCGTCCGGTAGCGGCTCGATACCGTGGTACACCGCGTTTTCCACCAGCGGCTGGATCACCAGCGGCGGAATCAGCGCGTCGGCCGGCATTTTATTGATGTGCCACACCACCTGCAGGCGGTCGCCCAGGCGCAGCTGCTCCAGTTCCAGATAGGCGCGGGTCAACGCAACTTCGTCTTCCAGCGGCGCCAGCTGGCTGGCATTGCCCATCAGCGCGCGGAACAGGTCGGCCATGTTTTCCAGCGCGTGCTCGGCACGGCGCGGGTCGCTGCGCACCAGCGACAACACGGCGTTCAGGCTGTTGAACAGGAAATGGGGCCGGATGCGTGCCTGCAAGGCCTGCAGACGCGCCTCGGTGATGGCAGGCGAGAGGGCACGGGCGCGCAGGTTGAAATAGGCCAGCAGGCCCGCGCCGAGCAGCAAGGCAAATAGCGCAACCCCGGCAGGCGGATACGCGTCGAGTCCGGCCAGCCGCGGATTCAGCCATAGCGTGATCAATGCCGGTACCGTCGTCCCCAGCGCCAGGGCGAATCCCACGCCCATCCGGTAAGGCTGGCTGCGCAGCCAGTGTCCCGCCGCGCACAGCGCCACCAGGGTCAGCAACAGGGCCGGCTGCGCCAGCGCAGACAGCGCGATGAACTCCGCCCAGAACGCCGTGGCGTCCGGCGCGCGCGCCACCACGCCGGCAACCAGCGCCGCCTCCACCGTCAGCGCAATGCGCAGGTTCACCCCCAGGTGACAGAAGTTCGGCAATTCGACCTGCCGGTTGTTATGATTCTTTCTTTTCATTCCCCGTTTTGT
>JAJYXA010000497.1 GCA_021791235.1 Pseudomonadota bacterium | reverse complement strand
GCGACCGAGAACGGCTACGGCAAGCGCACGCCGATCGCCGAATACACCCGCCACGCGCGCGCCACGCAGGGCATGATCGCGATCCAGACCAGCGAGCGCAACGGCCGCGTGGTGGCCGCCACGCTGGTCAAGCCGGACGACGAGATCATGCTGATCACCACCGGCGGCGTGCTGATCCGCACCCGCGTCAAGGAAATCCGCGCCATGAGCCGTGCGACGCAGGGCGTCACGCTGATCAACCTGGACAAGGGCGAAACGCTGATCGGCCTGGAAAAAGTGGCTGAAACCGACAACGAAGAGGAATTGGGGGAATAAAGCATGACGATCTATAACTTCAGCGCCGGCCCGGCCGTGCTGCCCAAGGAAGTATTGCTCCAGGTGCAGGTCGAACTGGTCGACTGGCACGGCAGCGGCATGTCGGTGATGGAAATGAGCCACCGCGGCAAGGAGTTCATGGGCATCGCCGCCGAGGCGGAAGCCGACTTGCGCGAGCTGATGGGCATCCCGGCCAACTACAAGGTGCTGTTCCTGCAGGGCGGCGCCTCCTCGCAGTTCGCGATGGTGCCGATGAACCTGCTGCGCGGCAAAACGAGCGCCGACTACCTGAACACCGGCGAGTGGTCGAAGAAGGCCATCAAGGAAGCGAAGAAATACGGCGCGGTGAACGTGGTGGCCTCCAGCGAAGACAGGAACTTCAGCTACGCGCCGACGCAGGACCAGTGGAAACTCGACCCGAACGCGGCCTACGTGCACTACACGCCGAACGAAACCATCGGCGGCGTGGAGATGTTCTGGACCCCGGAGACCGGCAGTGTGCCGCTGGTGGCCGACATGTCGTCGACCATCCTGTCGCGCCCGATCGATGTGACGAAGTTCGGCCTGATCTACGCCGGCGCGCAGAAGAACATCGGCCCGGCAGGCCTCACCATCGTCATCGTGCGCGACGACCTGATCGGGGAGACGCTGAAAGGCACCCCGACCATGTTCGACTACAAGATCCACGCCGACAACGACTCGATGTACAACACCCCAGCCACCTTCGCCATGTACACGGCAGGGCTGGTGTTCAAGTGGCTGAAGAAGAATGGCGGCCTCGCCGCGATGGAGAAGACCAACCGCGAGAAGGCGGGCCTGCTGTACGACTATCTCGACGCGACCGACTTCTATGCTTCGCCGGTGGCGAAGGAAAACCGCTCGCTGATGAACGTGCCGTTCACCCTCAAGGACGCCGCGCTTGACGAAGCCTTCCTCAAGCTCGCCAAGGAACGCGGCCTGCTGCAGCTGAAGGGCCACCGCTCGGTGGGCGGCATGCGCGCCTCGATCTACAACGCGATGCCGATCGAGGGCGTGCGTGCGCTGGTCGACTGCATGCGCGAATTCGAGAAAAGCCATGGCTGAGCCGCGCAAGATCCTCACGCTGAACGCCATTTCCGCGCGCGGATTGGCGCGGTTGCCCGAGCATTACACGGTCGGTGGCGATGTGGCCGACCCGGACGGCATCCTGGTGCGCTCGGCCAACATGCACGAGATGGACATTCCTGCATCGGTGCGCGCGATCGCCCGCGCCGGCGCGGGGACCAACAACATCCCGGTGAAGAAACTGTCGGAACGTGGCGTTCCGGTGTTCAACGCGCCGGGCGCCAACGCCAATGCGGTGAAGGAACTGGTGATCGCCGGCATGCTGCTGGGCGCGCGCAACCTGGTGCCGGCGCTGAAGTTCGTCGAAGGCCTGTCCGGTACGGATGAGGAAATGCACAAGGCGACCGAGGCTGGCAAGAAGCAGTTCGCCGGCATGGAACTACCGGGCCGCACGCTCGGCGTGATCGGCCTTGGTGCCATCGGTTCCTTTATCGCTGAAGCTGCGATCAAGCTTGGCATGAACGTGGTCGGCTTCGATCCCGCGATCACCGTCGACGCCGCGTGGCGGCTGCCGTCGCAGGTCAAGCGCGCGGAGAGCGTCGAGGACGTGCTGCGCATGGCCGACTTCGTCACCCTGCACGTGCCGCTGCTGGACGCCACCCGCAACCTCGTCAACGCCCAGCGCATCGCCGTGATGCGTCCCGGCGCGGTGCTGCTGAACTTCGCGCGCGAAGGCGTGGTGGACAATGCCGCGGTGATCGAGGCGCTCGACGCCGGCAAGCTGCATGCCTACATCTGCGACTTCCCGGCCAACGCGCTGAAGGGCCACGCCAAGGCGGTGGCGCTGCCGCACCTGGGGGCGAGCACCGAGGAAGCCGAGGAGAACTGCGCCGTGATGGTGGCCGAACAGCTCGCCGACTATCTGGAAAACGGCAACATCCTCAACGCGGTCAACTTCCCCAACGTCAGCATGGCGCGCGAATCCGCGTACCGCATCGCGATTGCCAACGCCAACGTGCCCAACATGGTGGGCCAGATTTCGTCGCTGCTCGCCGCTGCCGGCCTCAACATCCACAACATGGTCAACAAGTCGAAGGGCGACATGGCGTATACGCTGGTCGACGTCGACAGCGCCGTGACCGCTGCGGTGATGCAGCAGCTTGCCGCGATTGCCGGGGTTCTGGCGGTACGCTACCTGCCGGCATGAAGGACGAAGCACACAGCGCGCCGGACGCGCAGACCGAACTTGGCGCGCTGCGTGCGCGTATCGACGGCATCGACGACGCCATCCTCAAGCTGGTGTCCGAGCGCGCAGGCATTGCCCAGCAGGTCGGGCGCGCCAAGCAGGGCGAACGGATCTACCGCCCCGAGCGCGAGGCGCAGATCGTGCGGCGCCTGCGCGAAGCCAACCCCGGACCGCTGTCGGGCGACACCATCGAACGCCTGATCCGCGAAATCATGTCGGCCTGCCGTGCCGTGGAAGAAACCACGCGCATCGCCTATCTTGGCCCCGCCGGCACCTTCAGCCAGCAGGCGGTACAGAAGCATTTTGGCCACGAGGCCGAGGCGCTCGCAGAAGCCGATATCGACGCCTGCTTCCAGGCGGTGGAAACCGGCCGTGCCGACTTTGCCGTGGTGCCGGTGGAAAACTCCACCGAGGGCGCAATTGGCCGCACCCTGGATCTGATCGTCGCCAGTCCGCTGAAAATCTGTGGCGAGGTGATGCTGCCCATCCATCAGACGCTCATGAGGAAACATGGCGGCCTCGGTGGCATCCAGCGGGTGTACGGCCATTCACAATCGCTCGCCCAGTGCCAGCAGTGGCTCGCCCGCCATCTGCCCGATGCCGAACGCGTCAGCGTCGTCAGCAACAGCGAGGGCGCGCGCCGTGCGGCGGCCGAGCCCGACGCCGCCACGCTGGGCAGCGAGGCCGCCGCCGAACTGTATGGCCTGGACGTGGTGGAAGCGCGCGTCGAGGACGAGGCCAGCAACACCACGCGTTTTCTGGTGCTCGGGCAAAGCGATGCCGCGCCGTCGGGGCGCGACAAGACCTCGCTGGTGATGAGCACGAAGAACGAGCCGGGTGCGGTGGTCAAACTGCTGCAGCCGCTCGCCGACGCCGGCATTTCGATGAGCCGGCTCGAATCGCGCCCGGCGCGCTCGGGCAACTGGGAATACCTGTTCTTCGTCGTTTGCCAGGGCCACCGCCAGGATGCGAACCTGGCCGGCGCGCTCGCTGAAATCGAGAAGCGCGCCGCCTTCCTCAAGATACTTGGCTCCTACCCCGTCGCATCGTGATGAATTGTTGTGATCTCGCGCCGCCCTATGTGCGCGCCATTGCCCCTTATCAGCCCGGCAAGCCCATCTCGGAGCTCGCCCGCGAACTGGGCTTGAACGAAGCCGACATCGTCAAGCTGGCGTCCAACGAAAACCCGCTCGGCCCCAGCCCCATGGCGCTGGCGGCGGCGCAGGACGCGCTCTACGACATGGCGCTGTATCCCGACGGCGCCGGCTTTGCGCTGAAGGCGAAACTGTCGGCGAAACTGGGCGTGGCGCCAGGACAGATCGTGCTGGGCAACGGCTCGAACGACATATTGGACATGGCGGCGCGCGCCTTTCTGGCACCCGGCACGTCCGCGGTCTACGCACAGCACGCCTTCGCGGTGTACCCGATCGCCACGCAGACCGTGGGCGCGCAGGGCATCGCGGTGCCGGCGAAGGACTATGGCCACGACCTCGCGGCGATGCGCGCGGCGATCCGC
>JAJYXA010000450.1 GCA_021791235.1 Pseudomonadota bacterium | reverse complement strand
TCACGCCGGGGATGTCGAGCGGCCAGTCGTCCGGGTTGTCGACGACGATGAGGATGCTCACAGATCGTCCCGGGGTGCTGCCCGCAGTGGATAGACCAGCAGCAGGTTGGCGTCGTGGGTCACGATGCCGAGCAGCACCGCGCCGATAAGGCGATCGATGTTGACCCAGTATTCGTGCGAAGGGCTGTAGGGGTGGCGCCAGTAGGGGTCGGCCACCAGCACGCTGCGCTTCTTGCGGTCGTAGCCCGCGATCACGACGAAGTGGCCGGCCGGCAGGCCGCGAATGTCGTCCGGCACATCGTCCGGCCCGAATTCGCGCACCGCCCGATACAGGTAGGTGGAACTGAGGCCGGTGATGATGGGCAGATTGCGGCGCAGCAGGCCGCGGATCAGCGGACGCGAGAGATCGGTCAGGCGCAGGCGTCCGCCCAGGCGCAGGAATTCCAGGTAGCCCTCGGTGACGCGCTGCAGCCTCGCATCATGCTTCTTCTCCACCTGCTGCCGCCGCAGGCGCTCGGCGATGTCCACCCCCGGCACAAACCAGGTGGGATCGAACACGGTCAGGTTGTAGGTGTAGAGGGTGGCCTGGTAGCCCTGACGCAGGGCATCGCAGGCCAGAAAGATGGCGAAGGTGCCGCCATGTTCCAGCTTGTGTGTGCGGGCGATCACGTCCGCAAGCGGAACGTCCGCGCCCCAGTAGTTGTAGACGGCCTGCAGGCAGGTGGGGCCGCAGGTCGTCTCGTCCGGCTGCGGCAGCATCGTGAGCGGCAGGCGCAGCGTGATGGGATGCATGAAACGGCCCTCCTCCCAGGAAACGTCGTAGGCCTATCCGGCAGCGCAGGGTCGGTGTCGGCCTAGCGCGCCCACACCACGCGTAACAGGTTCTCCTGCTCGTTGTAGTGATACGCCAGTTCACCCTGGTAGGCGTGATGCAGCGCTTCGCCGATGCCGCGGGCGAGATGGATGTCGGTCGTGGTGATCAGGAGGCCGCCATCCTCGTCCTCGATTTTCATGATCCGTTTCAGCGGATGCTCGGCCTTGGCGTGCGCTTCCTCGTTTCTGGCCAGGTGCAGCAATTCCTCGCGGTGACCCTTGAGGAACGGGCCGTTCACGCTCACATACCCGGCCGGGTAGTCGTCATGGATGCGGTGGCACGCCGGGCACATTTCCTCGTGGGCCTGGGCAGGCTTCACCAGCCATTGCCAGCGGCCATCGTGGAATACGGCACCACATTGCGGACAGACCGTGGGTTCCGGCAGCTTGTGCTTGGCCTTGTAGGCGTCGTGCCGGGTTTCCTGGACCAGGCGATCGCGGCGGACGGGGTGGAAGTCAGTGAATCGGGATTTCATGTTGCGCTCCTTCAGTGATGACAAAAAGATCTGCTTACATCCACTCTTTTTCCGCGGCAGGGCGCTGTTCGCCCCACAGTGCGCCCGGCGGCAGGTCGAGCAGGGAATAGGCGCCTGGCCGCAGCGACGGCAATGCGCGCGCGGCGGCCAGCATCATCCGAGCAGCCAGCCCCGCCTCGTCGTAGCGGGCTTCCAGCAGGAAGGACGCATGGCCGGCCTCGCCCGCTGCAGCACGGCGTTCAAGCACCACGCCGCGGTTGGTTTCTTCCAGCGCGGCAATGCTGGGTACGGGAAACACCAGCGTCTCTTCATCGCGGAAGAGGGGATCATTGACGAGCGCCTTCCCGACTTCGTCCGCATCGGCCGATGGTTCCAGTTCGACATAGACATAGCGCTGGGGGGGGGCTGTACGGGACAGGCGTTCTGTCGCCAGCGCCTGTTTCACCCCCTTGATGCCTGCCGCGGCCAGGGTGTGGTGCAGGCTGCTCCCGGTGTGCAGGCTGGTTTCCGTATGCCCGCGCGGCGCCAGCAGCGCGAACTGACTGCGGAAGAGGGAGAGGGCGCCGGGATCGCAGCCCGCGCCGACGATGGCGGGCACCTTGTGACGCAGTGCGTCACGATGGATTTCCGCCTTGTGGCCAAGGAAGGATTCGCCGTGAAAGCGGGCGCATTCGACCACGGGAATGCGGCTTTGCAGCAGGCCTTGCGCAACGCCCATGACCGCATCGACCGGAACGCAGATGAGTGCGGCATCCACGTTGTCGAGTTCGCTGACATGGGTCACGACAGGGGTTTTCAGCCAGGGTTCCGTTGCGCTCTCCGGTCGCCGCACCACGCCTGCCAGTTCAGCTGTCTGATCGGCAGCGATGGCCTCGGCACATTTACGCCCCAGACGCCCCAACCCGATGATGGCAAGCCGAATTTTTTTCATGTTGTTGCGCCGGCATGATGGACGCGGTCCGTATGTAAGAAAACGCTCTCGTTATTCATATTAGGACGCGCGAATCACCGCGACGGCTTCGGCAGGCCCGGGCAAGGGAGGGGCGATGCCTGCCCCCGCCATCGTGGCCGGCTAGGCCTTGTGTTCCAGTGCAATCCCGGCCAGCTCGACGACCACGCCCAGTGCAAGCACCACCAGCCCCGCCCATATTTCGGGCGCCAGGGCCATCAATACGCCACCCAGAACCACCAGGGCTGCCGCCAGCACACGTCTTGTTCGCCGCTTTCTCAACATGCAGAGGTTCCTCCATCCTTGGCCGGACTACTCGTAGCGCAGAAATTCTTCGGCGAGCATATCGGCGCCAAATCGCTCGATCAGCGACTCGATCTCCGGCAACAGCGTATCGTCCTCGTCGTCTTCCAGTGCGCCGTCGCCCACCAGCCGGGCGCCCAGCCCCGCCAGGAGGGCGTCCCGGACGGTCGCAAGCGTTGGCGGATTTTCGCGGTTTTCGTCGTTGACCACCGACTCGATCGCGCGCGAGAGGGGTTCGCTGGCGTTGACCTGCGCGAAATCGACGGCCAGCGCGGTGGCGCCGAACTCCTCGATGAGGGCGTCCAGTTCGTCGAGGAGCGATTCGCTGACGTCGAAGTGATGCATGCGCTCGGCCTCGTTGAAATCGGCAGGCAGCAGGTCGCCGAGAAAGCGGCGCACCGCCATGAGCGTGACGGGCTGCTCGCACTCCGGATTGTTGATCCGGCTGTTGAGTAACGCCGACAGATGCGGGCTGACGCGACTGGCGACATCAATGGAATTACGGGTCATGGCTTTTCCTGTTCGTCTGGGGGCATCGTGACTGATCGTGAATTTTTTCAACACTGCCTATATCAAGGTATAGCAGAAGCTTGACGCTCGATCAGTTCTGCAACAGTTCCACCAGCGAACCCTCGCCGTGCAGGCGGCGGATGGCCTCGGCGACCAGCGGCGTCGAATCCAGCACCTCGACCCGCTGGCCGACCAGCGCCGGCAACAGCCGGAAGGGCGGAATGGCATCGGTGACCAGCACTTTCTCCAGGGCCGCATCGGCCAGCACCTGTTCTGCCGCGCCGGCGAACACGCCGTGGGTGGCTGCGGCAAACACCCGCCTCGCCCCCAGCGCCTTGCAGGCCGCGGCGGCGCGTGCCAGGGTGGTGCCGCTGCTGATGAGATCGTCGATGATGAGGGCGGTCATGCCGCTGACCTCGCCCACCACCGCCTCGCCGGACACCACGCCTTCGCTGCGGCGCTTTTCCATGAAGGCTGACCCGACGGGTCGGCCGAGCGCATGGGTCAGGGCGCCACGCAAGGCATCCGCCCGCTTGACGCCGCCGGCATCCGGCGACACCACCACGACGGGCTCGTCCCCCAGCCGTGCCGCGAACCAGGCGACGAACAGGCCGCGGGCCTCCAGGTGCTCGGCCGGGATGCGGAAGGCATTCTGGTAGGCGGCCAGGTTGTGTACGTCGAGCGTTACCATCCGGTCGGTGCCCACCGCCTCGAACAGCTGGGCGACATAGCGGCTGCTGACCGGGTCGCGCGGCTTGGTCCGGCGGTCCTTGCGGGAATAGGCGAGATAGGGGCAGACCGCGGTGACCCGCGTGGCCGAGGCGTCCTTCAGCGCGCCGATGAAGAACAGCAGGCGGACCAGCTTGTCGTTGGCGCTGATGCCCGGTTCACCGTAGAGCGAGTGGATCACGTACACGTCCCGACCGCGCACGTTTTCCAGCGGCCGCGCCTTGTGCTCGCCGTCCTCGAATTCGCGCTCCTCGTGACGGGCAAGCGTCACGCCGAGCGCGGCGGCCACCCGTTCGCCG
>JAJYXA010000469.1 GCA_021791235.1 Pseudomonadota bacterium | reverse complement strand
GCCAGCGAGAGGTCTTCCTGCGTGGCGCAGGGTTTGGACGATTCGACCGAGAGCTTGCCGGGCTTGGGCAGGCGGTGGTAATCGAGGGCTTTTTTCTTGGCTGTGGTTTTTGTGACTGGGGCTTGGCTCATGATTGGCGATGCGAGCAGGATGAACAAGCCGCCATTATCGCGGATTTATCCGTGCTTGCCCCGCACTGGCCCACCGTCGTCAGTCTTTCCAGATCTTCAACTGGGCGCGCAGCCGCGCCACCGCCTGCGAATGCAGCTGGCACACGCGCGACTCGGACACACCCAGCACCGCGCCGATTTCCTTCAGGTTCATGTCCTGCTCGTAGTACATGCCCATCATGCTGCGCTCGCGCCCGGGCAGATGGTGGATGGCCGCGATCAAACTGTCGCGGAAGCCTTCGTCCTCCAGCACCGAGAGCGGGTCGCTGCTGCCGTCGACCAGGTAGCGTTCCAGGAAACTGGCGCTGTCCTCGTCGGAGAAGTCTTCGTAATACAGCAGCTGCGAACACTTCACGTCGCCCAGCATGGACTGGTACTGGTCGATCGCCATGCCAAGCTCGGCCGAGATTTCCTGCTCGGTCGGCGACTTGCCGTTGCGCTGCTCCAGCCGGTGGATGGCGGATTCGATCTGCCGCGATTTCTGCCGCACGTGGCGCGGCAGCCAGTCCGCCTCGCGCAGTTCGTCGAGCATGGCGCCGCGGATGCGCTGGGTGGCATAGGATTCGAACTGCGCGCCCTGGGTGCCGTCGAAACGCGACACCGCATCCAGCAGGCCGATCAGCCCGACCTGGATGAGGTCGTCAACCTCGACGCTGGCGGGCAGGCGCGCCATCATGTGATACGCAATGCGCTTGACCAGCGGCGCATACTTGGTGACTTGCTCGTCTTGCGACGACGGTTTACCAGCCATGTTTCAGGTGTTTCCTGTTTTATTTAACAAGCCCTCAGGCTCGTCCCCTCGTCCGCCATTCTAACGGCTAGCACGGCAAATGCATCATCCTCGTTTGCCGCACTGAAAACAGCGTGCGCAAAGCGCTGCCCAAGAAACCGGCAACATGCTGCCCGCACCAGCTCGCACGCGCCGGGGTCGCCCAGCAAGCCGACGCAGGATACGCCCCCCCGATGCGCCAGCGTCTTGAGCACCGCGTAGGCGTGCCGCATCGATTCGTCGGTGCGACGGATCTCCATGGCCACCGTGTGCGTCACGCCCGGCCGCAACTCCAGATCGGCGCCCCCCCACCCGGCATCGAAAATCACATGGTCGCAAGCGAGCGTCATGCCGTGCAGGGCGGGTTCATCCGCCTGCGCGCCCGGCGCATACCAGCCTTCCCCATATGCCTGGGGCAGCGTATGCAACTGTCCGCGATCGAGCTGACGCTTCCAGTCGAACAGGCTGCGCGTCGAGGAATCGGCAAACAGGCGGCCCCGCCTATCGACCAGAAGGGACTTCCGGCCGATGTGATGAAGGGCATGCGCCAGGCGAACGCTGGTATCGGCGGATTCGGAAAAACAGTGGATGCAGGGCAACGGCTGCCGCGCGCCGCGTCGGCGCAGTCCGGCGGCCTGGTCAGCCGGCATTCGTTTCCTTCAGGATACGGCGCTCCGCGCGTTCCGCCTCGACGCCGGCAAGCAGCGGCCAGTCTTCGGCCTCCAGCGCATAGGGCGTGGCCAGCAGTCCCCCCTTCAGCGCGCGGTCGACGAGGTAGGCGGCACTGGGCGCATGCAGGTCTTCCGGCACGCGCTGGCCACCGCTGATATACACCAGCGGCAGGCGATGGCGGATCAGGCTGTCGAGCGCCGCGCCCGGCTGCGGGGTTTCGTCGAGCTTGGTCAGAATGCAGGCGGCCGCGCCCTGGCCAAAACGCGCCATCGCCTGCTCGATCGCCGCCCCCTGCTGATTGGCGGAGATCACCGCGAGGCGGCGCACGCCAAGCCCGTCGAGCGCCTGTCCCTCGCGGGTGCGCGGGTCGGACGGCGCAAAACCGGCGGTGTCGATCAGCACCAGTTTCCTGGCGGCAAGATCGGCCAGCAGCCGCGCCAGCCTGGCCTGATCCTCGGCCACATGCAGCGACACGCCCAGCAGGTCGGCATACACCGACAACTGTGCCGTCGCGCCGATGCGGTAGGCATCGGCCGCCACCAGCGCCACCTGGGCGGCACCGTGCGCGTCCACCCCGCGCGCGGCGAGCTTGGCCAGCGTGGTGGTCTTGCCCGAGCCGGTCGGTCCCACCAGCGCATAGCGCCCCCCCCTGGCCAGCAGATCGGCTTCGCGTGCCAGCACCGGCAGGTTGCGTATCAGCACCTGGCGCAGCCAGCGCTGGGCGGCCTCGGCGGCGAACTCGCGCGGCAGCCGTGCGGCCAGGGTGCGCGCCAGCGTGCTGCCGAAACCGGCGGCGAACAGGGTCTGCATCACCGCCACCCGCACCGGGTCGCGCCTACGGCTGGCGCCCCAGGCGAAGCCGGCCAGCTGGTTTTGCAGCATGCCGCGCAGGCGGCCGAGCTCGGCCAGGATGCGCGAGCTCCCGGCGCTGTCCCGCGTTTCGCCGAGCACCGGCACTGTCAGATCGCCATAGGCGCTGGCCACCAGTTCGACGCCCCGCGGATGCGGGCGCGTGGACAGCACCACGGCGTCGTCGCCCAGTTCGCGGCGAATGCGCGCGAGGCCCTCGCGCGCGTTCGCCGCGACGAACACCTGCGCGCTCATTCGCCTTCCCCGATCGTCAATTCGGTGCTCACCTGCACCATTTTATCGGCAGGCACCTCGGCATAGGCAATCACCGCAAGCCGCGGCAGGTTGCGCCGCAACAGGCGCGACAGGACCGCGCGCAGGCCGGGCGAGGTCAGCAGCACCGGCGGATAGCCCGCCCCTTCCTGTTCGACCAGCGCCCGCCCGGCCGCGTCGTTCAGGGCATCCAGCGTGGCGGGCGACAGCAGGGCCTCGCCCTCGTCGCCCATCTCGTTCAGCAGGCGGGTTTCGGTGGCGGCCGCCAGGCCGATGACGTGCAGGGTGCCGCTGCCTTCGAACAGGCGGTCGACGATGCTGCGGCCCAGCGCGGCACGCACGGTTTCCACCAGATCGTCGATCGCCTGGCTTTTGGGCGCGCGCGCGGCGAGCGTTTCGAACAGGGTGCGGGTATCGCGGATCGGGACGTTTTCCGCGATCAGCTGTTGCAGCACCGCCTGCACGCCGGTCAGCGGCAAGTGGCGCGGCGTCACGTCCTCGACCAGGCCCGGATGGCTGCGCGACAAGGTATCGAGCAGTTGCTGCACCTCGGTGCGCCCCAGCAGTTCCGGCGCATGCTGGCGGAACACCGCCTCGACCTGGCGCGCGATCAGCTCGGCAGGATCGAACACCACGAAGCCGCGCAGTTCGGCTTCCTCCTTGCGCCCCGCCTCGATCCAGATTCCGGGCAGGCCGGTCAGCGGTTCCATTCCAGGCGTTCCATCGAGCCGCCCCAGCACGTCGCCCATGTCCACCGCCAACACCTGACCGGTCGGCAGTTCGCCGTGCGCCACGTCGACGCCCTTGAGGGTGATGCGATAGCTGTTGGGCTTGAGGTCGAGGTTGTCGCGCACGCGGATGAGCGGCACCACCAGCCCCATGTCGGTGGCGAAGCGGCGGCGCGCCTCGGTGATTTTCGTCAGCGCCGCGCCGCCCTGGTTGCGGTCGACCAGCGGAATCAGCCGGTAGCCGACTTCGAGCGCCAGCACGTCGACCGGCGGAATGTCATCCCAGGTGACGTCGAGCGGTGCAGGCGCTTCCTCGACGAAACCCAGCGGTTCCGCATCGAACACGGTGCGCTGACGGCGCATCAGCCAGGTGCCCAGCGCGCCCAGCACCACGGCAATGGTCAGAAAGGCGAGGTGCGGCGTGCCCGGAATCAGCCCCAGCACCCCCAGTACCGCGGCGGCGATATAGAGCGTCTGCGGACGGCCGAAAATCTGGGTGGAGAACTCGCGCGACAAGTCCTGCTCGCTCGACGCTCGGCTCACCACGATGCCCGCCGCGGTCGAGATGATCAGCGCCGGAATCTGCGTCACCAGGCCATCGCCCACCGTCAGCAGCGCGTAGCGCCCGAGCGCCTCGCTCAGCCCCAGGTCGTGCTGGAACAGCCCCACCAGAACGCCGCCGACCAG
>JAJYXA010000294.1 GCA_021791235.1 Pseudomonadota bacterium | reverse complement strand
AGGCGCGCCAGATCCTGGCTGCCGGGTTCGATCCGGGCGAGCAGAGTTATGGCATAGAAGTCACCGCTGCGCGCGCGGCCACGCATCTGGTCGAACCACCCGGGGTTTTCCACGCGCAGGCGGGAGATGTCTTCCAGGCTGGGATGCGGCAAGCGGGGATGCGTCTGCTTAAACCCAGAAAGCGTGATCGGAGCGAGGCTCTCCGGCGTGGGCAGCATGGTGCGGCCGCGCTCGTCGGTGTCGACCCGGATCGTGCTGCCGACAGTCCAGCCGATCACGCCAAGCGAGGCTATCGTCATGGCCAGGGCTGGCAGCGCCCAGCGTACCGTGCGCGGCGTCAGCGCAGGTTCAACCGTGAACACGCGACCGCGTGTATCGGTCAACAGCCAAGGCAGCAGCCAGCCCAGCACGGCAAGCAGCACGTCGGTCATGTCGGCGAAGCGTCCTGGAATCGACTGCTGCATCCATTCCAGCGAAAACGCCAGCAAGGCCACGATGACACTGCCGCCGAACCAAGCCAGCTGACGCCAGCGCCAGGGGGTGAGCCAGCGAACCGCCAGGGCAAGCGCCATGAACGGCCACAGGGTTTCCAGAATGTCACTCATGCCCGCCAGCGTGCCAACCTGGCTTTTGAAGGGCACCCAGTTCATGGGATGCGTGGCGGCTGTGTCGCCAGGTCCAAGCTGCATCAGCGCATAGGCGGTCAACAGCGCAGCGCAGGCCCCGGTCACACGCGCGGCGGTATGGCGTGGCCAGACAAATAGCCCCCCCATCGCGATGGTCCAGCCGGCCAGCGCTTCCAGCGTCAGCTGCCGCCCCACCACCGGTACTTTCAAGAGCAGCACGCCCAAGGTAAAGAGGAGAAAAGGCCAGGTGATGGGACGCAGCGCGGCCATGCGCGCCATCAGCCCCAATGCCAGGAGGGTCAGGCCGATGCTCATCGTCTCGACGGGGCGGAACGTTTCCATGTGGCGCAGTGTGTTGCCCAGCGGCTTGAGCCCGCTTTTCAGGTTTCCCCAGTCGAACGACGGCACAAAAGGCGCCGCCTGCGTCAGCGCCCATAGCCCAAGAATGATCAGCGCCAGGTTGACGAGCGCGCCGGGCGCGAACCAGTCGCGGCGCAGATTCAGCAACACCCGTCCCGAAGGCAGGCGCGGGTCAAACGCTGCGGCAAACGCCGCACCCAAAAGTGTGCCTGCTGAATTTGCGGCCCAGTCGAGGGGGGACGGTACCCGGCTAGGCAGTGCCGATTGCAAAACCTCCAGGGCAAAGCTCAATCCGCAACCAAACAGACTGACCAGCACGACCGCCGCGACCATGCCGACCCGGATCCGCAGCCATAGCGCTAAAAACAGCCCCAAGGGTACATAAGCCAGCACATTGATCATGACATCGGCGCGCGACGCCCGCTCTGGCCAACTCTGCGTGATAGGATTTGACCAGCCGAGAATGGGCGGCGACCATTCGGCGAGCGGAAACAGGGTGCCGTATATCACGAGCGCGCTGTACACCATTGCCATCCACAGCATGGATGGCGCGCGGGAAGCGCTCCCGGGATGGGGGGCGCGCGAGGAGGCGCGGCGCGGCATTGAATGATTTTAACGAACAAACATGACGCAACGAGCAATTGATGTCTTTAATGGCGATGCCGACGGCCTTTGTGCGCTTCACCAGTTACGCCTGGTCGACCCCGCCGACTCCGAACTGGTCACCGGGCCCAAGCGCGACATCAGCCTGCTAAAACGGGTCAAAGCCGTTGCCGGCGACCGGGTCACCGTGCTCGACATCGCACTGTCAAAAAACCGCGACGCGCTCGACCGGCTGCTCGAAGCCGGCGCGCAGGTGCGCTACTTCGATCACCATCAGCCGGGCGACATCCCGGTCCATCCGAATTTCGAACCGCACATCGACACCGACGCCAACGTTTGCACCAGCCTGCTGGTAAACCGGCATTTGCAGGGCAGGCAGTTGGTGTGGGCGGTGATCGCCGCATTCGGCGACAACCTGGCCGATGCCGCGCGTCAGGCGGCCGCGCCCCTCAATCTGACTGCCGGCCAACTGGCGCAATTGCAGTCGCTCGGCGAATGCCTCAACTACAACGGCTACGGCGACACGCTCGACGACCTGTTTTTCGACCCCGCCGAGCTGTATCGGCAGTTGCGCCCGTTTGCCGACCCCTTCGCCTTCATCGCCGAATCGCCGGCCTATCAAACGCTGAAAGCCGGCTACCAGGATGACATGGCGCGCGCCGTCGCCGTGCCCGCCACCGAAGCGCGCGCATCCGGCCGCATCTTCATGCTGCCAGCCGAAAAATGGGCGCGGCGGATTTCCGGCGTGTTCGGCAATCGGCTGGCGGTCGAGTCGCCCGCGCAGGCGCACGCCGTGCTCACCGCCAAACCGGAGGGCGGCTATGTGGTCAGCGTGCGCGCCCCGCTGATTGCCAGGTTCGGCGCCGACGAGCTGTGCAGCCGGTTCGACAGCGGCGGCGGGCGCAAGGGCGCCGCCGGCATCAATCATCTGCCGGAATCCGAGCTTGGCCGGTTTATTGCTACGTTCTTTGCGGTCTTTACCCGGAGCTGAATGGTGACTCAACTCATCGCGCCTTATGGCGGCACCCTCGTCAACCTGATCGACCCCGCACGGGGCGAAGCGCTCAGGCAGGAAGCCCTGAGCCTGCCCTCGCTCGACCTGGACTGGCGGCAGCAGTGCGAGCTCGAAATGCTGATGACCGGTGCCTATTCGCCGCTGACCGGTTTCATGACCCGCGCACAATGTGCGCGGGTCGAGGCTGAGCGGCAACTGGAGGACGGCACGTTCTGGCCGCTGCCGATGAGCCTCGCCGGCCGGGCAAAAATCGCGGCCGGGCTGAAACCCGGCGACCGCGTCGCCCTGCGCGACGGCGAAGGTTTCATGCTTGCCGTATTGACCGTCAGCGACGCCTGGCAGGACGGCGATCGCTGGCACCTGGGCGGCGCAGTCGAGGGCACCGCCCTGCCGTCGCATCCCGATTTCGTCAGCCTGCGCGCCACCCCGGCCGAACTGCGCGCGCTATTCTCCCGCCGCGGCTGGCGCCGCGTGGTCGCCTGGCAGGCGCGCCAGCCGATGCATCGCGCGCAATTCGAGTTTTGTCTGAGAAGCGCCATCGAGAACGAGGCCAACCTGCTGCTGCATCCGCTGGCGGGCGGGGACATTACCGATGCGCCCGGCTATTTCGGTCTGGTGCGCAGCTTTCTTGCCGTTCGCGAGCGCTTCCCGGCCGCCACCACCCAGCTGTCGCTGCTGCCGGCGGCGCCGCGCGAAGCCGGTTCCCTGGCCTTGCTGCTGCGTGCCATCGTTGCGCGCAATTACGGTTGCAGCGTGCTGATCGCAGGCGGCGAACACCTGTCCGACGGCAACTGCAGGCGCGGCCAAGACCTGACCCAAGCGCACGCAGACCTGCCGGTGAAAGAACCGGCCGAGAAGATCGGCGTGAAGCTCATCGCCTACCCGCGCATGGTGTATGTGGAAGACCGCGCCGAACACCTGCCGGAATCCGGGGCGCCCGAAGGCGCGCGCCTGCTGACGCTGTCCGGCGAGGAATTCCGGCGCCGCATGCGGGCTGGGCTGAAGATTCCCGACTGGTACAGCTTCCCCGAAGTGCTGGCCGAGTTGCACCGCCAGAGCCCGCCGCGCGAACGCCAGGGCTTTACCGTGTTTTTCACCGGCCTGTCCGGCGCCGGCAAGTCCACCCTGGCGCGCGCGCTGGCCGCGCGGCTGATGGAAATGGGCGGTCGCAATGTGACCCTGCTCGATGGCGACATCGTGCGCCGTCATCTTTCGTCCGAACTGGGGTTTTCCAAGGCCCATCGCGACATCAACGTGCGGCGGATCGGCTTTGTCGCGAGCGAAATCACCAAGAACCGCGGCATTGCCATCTGCGCCCCGATCGCGCCGTATCGGCAGACGCGACGCGACGTGCGCGCCATGATCGAGGCCGTGGGAGGCTTCGTCGAAATCCACGTCGCCACCCCGATCGAGACCTGCGAATCGCGCGACCGCAAGGGCTTGTACGCCAAGGCGCGCGCAGGACTGATTCCCGAGTTCACCGGCGTTTCGGATCCCTACGAAGTGCCTGAAAAACCGGAACTGGCGATCGACACCACCAGCCTGGGCATCG
>JAJYXA010000028.1 GCA_021791235.1 Pseudomonadota bacterium | reverse complement strand
GGGCGAGGGTGGAGAGATTACGGAATTTGGGTGACACCAGTGTGAGACGGAAATGACCGCCGCCCGAGGCCGCGCCCGCGTGCCCCCTGTGCTGGGCGCTCTCGTCTTCCAGGGTGTAGGTTTCGGGTTCCAGCGCGGCGAGCCGCTGGCGGATCAGACTGGCCGTGCTCATGCGGGGAAGGCCTTCTTGAACGGTTTGACGGCAACGCTGGCATACACGCCTGCGGTCACGTAGGGGTCGGCCTCGGCCCACGCCTGCGCGGCGGCGAGCGTGTCGAATTCGGCGACGATCAGGCTGCCGGAAAAGCCCGCGCTGCCGGGGTCGTTGCCGTCGATATTGGGGAACGGGCCGGCCAGCAGCAGGCGCCCCGCTTGCTGCAATGCCTGCAGGCGTTCCAGGTGCGCGGGGCGGGCGGCAAGCCGGCGATCGAGGCTGCCGGGCACATCCTGCCCGACGATGGCGTAGAACATTATTGCTTTTCTTCCTTGTCCATATATTTGGCCAGCATCAGGCTCTGACCGATCACGAACACCAGCATCAGTCCCAGGCTGCCGAACAGCTTGAAGTTGACCCAGGCGTCGGTCGAGAAGTTGAAGGCGACAAACAGGTTTGCAAGCCCCATGAAGGCAAAAAATCCGCCCCAGCTTGCATTCAACCGACTCCAGGCGAGGTCGGGAAGTTCCATTTGGGTGTTCATCAGGCTCTTGATGACGTTGCGGCCGAACGCGGCGGCGCCAAAGATGATGGCGGCAAAAATCCAGTACAGAACGGTCGGCTTCCACTTGATGAAGCTCTCGTCGTGCAGCCACAGGGTGGCGCCGCCGAACAGCACGATGATGCCGAGGCTGACCCACAGCATGGTTTCGACGGTGCGGCCGCGCAGCTTGACCCAGCCGATCTGCCCGAAGCTGGCGACGATGGCGACCAGGGTGGCGAGGTAGATGCCGGGCTTTTCGCCGGTGCCCGCCGGTTGCGGCAGGCCGAGACCGGCCATGAAGGCGCGCGTGGCTTCGGCGTTGGCGTCGCCTATTTTGTAGGCGATGAAAAAGACGATGATGGGGAAGAGATCGAACAGCAGTTTTTTCATGATGCCTTTTTCATCGGATGGCGCGCAAAGCCCGCCGTAATTCGGGTGTCCGCTTATTTTGCTATGATTCCCCCTCCTGACCAAGCGCTTTCGGCCCTGGTCGCCTGCTCCCGATCATCGTGCTCAATATCGATCTGCATTGCCATTCCAATGTGTCCGACGGCCTGTTGTCGCCCGCCGACGTGGTCGCGCGTGCCGCGGCCAACGGCGTGCACGCGCTCGCGCTCACCGATCACGACGACGTGGCGGGGATCGCCGCTGCGCGGGCGGCGGCGGACGAGACCGGGCTGACGCTGATTCCGGGGGTCGAAATCTCGGTGAGCTGGGGCGGCCACACCGTGCACATCGTCGGCCTGCGCATCGATCCCGCGCACCCCGAGCTGGCCGCCGGCCTCGCCGGCATCCGCCTCGGACGCATCGAACGCGCACGGCGCATGGGAGACGACCTGGCGCGGTCCGGCGTCGCCGGCGCCTACGAGGGTGCCTATGGCCATGCCGTCAACAAGCAGATGGTGGGGCGCACGCATTTCGCGCGCTGGCTGGTCGCGCAGGGCCACGCGCCCGACATCCGAGCCGCATTCAGGCGCTTTCTCACGCGCGGCCACCCCGGCTACGTCGAACACGAATGGACCACGCTGGAAAACGCCGTTGGCTGGATCCGCGCCAGCGGCGGCATGGCGGTGATCGCGCACCCCGGTCGCTACGCCTTCAACGCGCGCGAACTGCATCGGCTGCTCGACGCTTTCCGATCGCTGGGCGGCGAAGGCATCGAGGTCATCACCGGCAGCCACCATCCGTCCGAGTACGGCAAGTTCGCCAACCTGGCGCGCGCGTTTGGCCTCAAGGCCTCGCGCGGCGCGGACTTCCATGCGTCGGGCGAAGGCATCGACATCGGCCGCCTGCCCGCACTGCCGCATTACTGCCGGCCGGTGTGGCAGGATTGGCCCGAACTTGCACCGCACCTTTCCCTTTCCCCGGCCTGAGACCGTATGGCGCAATTCTTCAATATCCACGCCGAAAACCCGCAGCCGCGGCTGATCCAGCAGGCGGTCGACATCCTCAAGCGCGGCGGCGTGATCGTCTACCCCACCGACTCGTGCTACGCGCTCGGCTGTCATATCGGCGACAAGGAAGCGGCGATGCGCCTGCTGTCGGTGCGCGGACTCGACACCGGGCACGACCTCACGCTGGTCTGCCGCGACCTGTCCGAGCTCGGCCGCTACGCCCGGGTGGACAACACCCAGTTCCGCTTTCTGAAGGCGCACACGCCGGGCGCCTACACCTTCATCCTGCGCGGCACCCGCGAAGTGCCGAAGCGGCTGCTGCACAAGAAGCACGACACCATCGGCCTTCGGGTGCCCGGCCATCCCATCGTGCAGGCGCTGCTGGACGAACTGGGCGAGCCCATCCTGTCGTCCACGCTGCTGCTGTACGGCGAGGACGTGCCGCTGACCGAGCCGTGGGAAATCCGCGAACGGCTGGAGCACCTGGTCGATCTGGTCATCGACGGCGGCGCCTGCGGCCTCACCCCGACCACGGTGGTCGATCTCACCACCGATACGCCCGTCGTGCTGCGTTACGGCAAGGGCGACACCGCCGATTTCGAGTCCTAATATGGAACTCACCCTGATCCAGAAAATCGCCGTGTTCGCATTGCCGGTGATTTTCGCCATCACCCTGCACGAGGCCGCGCACGGCTATGTCGCGCGCTACTTCGGCGACATGACCGCGGCCTTGCAGGGCCGCATCACGCTCAACCCGCTCAGGCACATCGATCCGGTGGGCACGATTCTCGTGCCGCTGGTGATCCTGCTGACCAGCAAACTGCTGGGCGGCGGTGCGATCTTGTTCGGCTGGGCGAAGCCGGTGCCGGTCAACTTCGCCCAGCTGCGCCGCCCCAAGCAGGACATGCTGTGGGTGGCCGCCGCCGGCCCCGGCATGAACTTCGTCATGGCGGTGTTCTGGGCGCTGATGATCCAGCTGGCCCACGCGCTCGGCAATGGTTTTGCCAGCGCGCCGCTGATGCTGATGGGCGCGGCGGGCGTGTTCATCAACGTCATCCTGATGGCGCTGAACCTCATTCCGCTGCCGCCGCTCGACGGCGGCCGCATCGCGGTGAGCCTGCTGCCGGTGAGGCAGGCGATCCAGTTTTCCAAGCTGGAGCCCTACGGCCTGTTCATCCTGCTCGGCCTCCTGTTCACCGGCATCCTCGGTATCATTCTGTGGCCGCTCATCAGCCTGTTCATCGGCCTGACCGCGCTCGTCACCGGCCTCGACCCCGCGCAACTGATCGGCCTCATCCAGGTCGTCCTGTCCTGACCCCAGCCCCCAATTCCTAGTCCCTAGCCCCTAACCATGTATTCCGACCGCGTTCTTTCCGGCATGCGTCCCACCGGGCGTTTGCACCTAGGCCACTACCACGGCGTGCTCAAAAACTGGCTGCGCCTGCAGAACGAATACCAGTGCCTGTTCTTCGTCGCCGACTGGCACGCGCTGACCACGCACTACGACACGCCGCAGGTGATCGACGAGAATGTGCGCGACATGACGATCGACTGGCTCGCCGCCGGCGTCGATCCGGCGCAGGCGACGCTGTTCGTGCAGTCGCGCGTGATCGAGCACGCCGAACTGCATCTGCTGCTGTCGATGATGACGCCGCTCGGCTGGCTGGAACGCGTGCCCACCTACAAGGACCAGCAGGAAAAGTTGAGCGAGAAGGATCTTTCCACCTATGGCTTCCTCGGCTACCCGCTGCTACAGTCCGCCGACATCCTGATTTACCGCGCTAATTTAGTTCCTGTTGGCGAGGACCAGGTGCCGCACATCGAATTCACCCGCGAAATCTGCCGCCGCTTCAACCACCTGTACGGCCGCGAACCCGGCTTCGAGGACAAGGCGCGCGCCGCCGTCAAAAAGCTCGGCGCGAAAAAGGCCCGGCTGTACGAGGAGTGCCGCACCGCCTACCAGGAAAAGGGCGACGACGAGGCGCTGGAGTCCGCCCAGGCGCTGCTGAACGACGCGCAGAACCTGTCGCTGAACGACCGCGAGCGCCTGTTCGGCTACCTCGAAGGCTCCGG
>JAJYXA010000373.1 GCA_021791235.1 Pseudomonadota bacterium | reverse complement strand
TTTCGTGTCCAACCTTGATCCGGCGCATCTGGCGACCACGCTCAAATCGCTCGATCCCGAAACCACGCTGTTCATTGTTGCCTCGAAGACCTTCACCACGCTGGAAACGCTGGCCAATGCGAACTCGGCCAAGGCCTGGCTGCTAGCTGCCCTGCGCGCGCCAGCTGCAGTGGCGCGGCATTTCGTGGCCTTGTCCACCAATGCACAGGCGGTCGAAGCCTTCGGCATCGATCCGGACAACATGTTCATCTTCTGGGACTGGGTCGGCGGCCGTTATTCGCTGTGGTCGGCGATCGGCCTGTCGATCGCGCTGCAGATCGGCTGGGGCAACTTCCAGGCGCTGCTGGCCGGCGCGCATGCGATGGACGTCCATTTCAAGGAAGCGCCGCTCGAGGCCAACATGCCGGTCATCCTCGGCATGCTCGGCATCTGGTACGCCAACTTCTGGGGCACCGACACCTACGGCATCTTTCCCTACGACCAGCGCTTGCGTCTGCTGGTGCCGTTCCTGCAGCAGCTCGACATGGAATCGAACGGCAAGAACGTCAACCGCGCCAACAAGCTGGTCAACTACAATACCGGCCCCATCGTGTGGGGCGCGCCCGGCACCAACGGCCAGCATGCCTTCTTCGAGCTGGTGCACCAGGGCACGCGCCTGATCCCCACCGACTTCCTGGCGGCGGCGGTCAACCCTACGCCGCTGGCCGACCAGCACGAATGGCTGCTGGCCAACTGCCTGGCGCAGACCGAGGCGCTGCTGAAGGGCAAGTCGCGCGCGGTGATCGAAGCGGAACTGATCGCCCAGGGCATGAGCCGCGAAGACGCAAAGGCATTGGCCCCGCACAAGGTCTTCCCCGGCAACCGCCCGAGCAACACCCTGCTCTACCAGAAGCTCGACCCGCACACGCTGGGCATGCTGATCGCGCTCTACGAGCACAAGATATTCGTGCAGGGCGTGATCTGGCAGATCAACAGCTTCGACCAGTGGGGGGTCGAGCTCGGCAAGCAACTGGCGCCGCCGATCCGCGCCGCGCTGAGTTCCGTCCGGGCAATCGGCGAGCACGACGGCTCCACCCTCGGCCTGATCGCCGACATCCGCCGGCGACGCGGGCTCAGTACTTAGGGCATGATTTCTACTGAATTGGGCTCTTAACGCGCACGCGGTAGCTGAGCGTCGTCTTGCCCTCGGCAGGCACGCTCACCTTCCATTCGGCGGTGCCGGATGCCGCCTTGATATGCGGCTGTGACTCGGAAATCATCGTCCAGTCGCCCGGCATCGGTTCGCGCACGGTGACGGTGACCGCTTCCGGCTTGGCGTTCTTCAGCACGATCTCATAGGCCGATTCGAACACGTAGTTGTAACGTCCTGTGCCGGCCAGTTTCTGGAATTCAGTTTGCTTCCTGTCGGCGGTGACGTCGAAGGCATCGCCCAGCTTCAGGCGCACGGTTTCGTTCTTCGGCGTGTGGTCGATGCGATCCTCGCCGACGAACTGCGCGTTGCCCTGGCTATCCTTCTTGTAGACGCGGATCACGCCCCTGGGCAACGGCACGCCAAGCCCCTCGCCCCTGTTGTCGAACTCGACGAAGACCCCGACCTTGATCTTCCGGCCTATTTCACCGACCTGCCCCGAGTAGTAGTAATTCGCGCCTTCGAGCAGGAATTCCTTTCTCACCGGCACCCGGCTCGCCGACATGAGCGCGACCTGCTTGGTCTGGTTGTCCGCCAGCGTAGTGGGACGCTGCAGCGTGTAGAGATGATATTCGAGCAGCGATTCCTGCTGCATCTCGGCGGCGTCGGCGACCTTGGCCGCCATCGCCATGGTCGCGCGCGGCATCGGCTGAGCATCGCGTATCCGGTTGAGATCGCCCGCCACCAGCTGCAATTTCGCATTGGGGTAGGCCGCGCCGCTCTGGTTGGTCAGCGTCACCCAGCCGTTCAGGTCCAGCCGGTCGTCATCGGCGTTCAGTTCGGCCACATAGTCGGCGCGCCACGACAGGCCGCCGGTCAGGTAGGACAATTCCAGGTTCTGCATGCCCGCGGCCGGGTTGACCAGCGAGATGACCAGCGTCGGCGTATCCCGCAGCGTGTCGGGCACGCCAGGAAACGCGAGCCGCCCCGGCACGCCTGTTTCGATGCGGCCATCGGCAAACTTGAGCACCACGCCGTTGTTGGTCGAAAGCACGGTGGCGGCTTCGCGGGTTTCCACATCCGTGCCGGGATGCGTGCGAATGACGCTGACCCCGCGTCCGACGTATTTTTCGAGTAGCTTTTGCGGTGTCAACAGGTCGAAATCGAAGTTCTGCTCCTGCAGCCTGAATCCGGCCGGATTCGACAGATTGCGCAACTGTGCCGTTTCCGGACGCATCTGCGCCGACACCTCGCGCCACGCCAGCTGATTGAAGTCGCGTCCCAGCCTGACCCGCCGTGCATCCTTCACCAGCGCCAGATTGTCGTTGTATATCGTGACCGCCACACTGCTCTGGTCGGATGCGGTGCTGACGACTTCATCGCGCGGCACAGCCCAACAGGTATGTGCCGTGACCATCACACCGGCGATCATCGTATTGAGCAGTTTTGTCTTCCTCATGCGGCCCTCCCTCAGGTCTTTCCACAATATGTCCATGATGACCGAATCACGCGAAAAATGCTTTGCAGCGCTAGAATGATCGTACCAAGCCCGCAGTGAACGACATGACTTCAGACGACCCCACCCCATCGCGCATCGTCGGCGGTGGCATCAATACCAACGAATCCGAACAGCCCGTGGTAGTGACGCAAATGCTGGGTATCGACAGCAGTACTCCGGTACGCGAGGAAGCCTTGCGGGCGCGTTTCCTGTCGTTCGATCCGCTGTTCGATGTCGCCTCCAATCTGGTGGCGCATCAGCTGGTCCTGCGTGGCCGTGCCGCGCCCGCCGATGCCCCGCCCGAACTGCGGCAGATGGAAGAGGACATGTTGCTGACCGGTCTGTATTCCCTGACGCAGGACGGTCTGACCGGCGAGTTGCCCCTGCTGGTGCGGATCAGTGTCGGGGTGCTGTTCAGCGAGATCCCGCAGCAACTCAATCACCGCCAGCTGATCTGGTGCGTGGCCCTCGACAACGAGCAACACCTGGCGCGCGCCCTGGCCCTGCAGGATGCGGGCCTGACGTTCTGCCCGACGCTCAACCGCAACAATGCAGTCGTCCAGGACAGTGCGTCGGCGTGGCGCTATCTGGCCTGCGACGCCGACGACACGCCACCGGCGGTCGCTGCGCGCCTGATCGTGGAGGGCGTGCGCCATTCCCACGCCCAGGCCCGCTGGCCCGGAAATGCCTGGTTCCGCGGCAGCTTTTTCTCCGGCGACACCCAGCCCGGCGAAATCAGCCATGAACAGGCCGTCCAGCTGGATTTGCTGGCCATTGCGCTGCGCGAGTCGGTCGAAACCCTGGTGCAGTTCTTCCGTCTGAACCCCGACATGGCACCGCGCCTGCTTGCCATTGCCAACTCCCAAGTCGGCGGCTTGAGCCGGCCTGCCGAATCGACGGCGCATGCCCTGATCATGCTGGGGCCGCAACGCGCCAGCCGCGTGGCGGCCCTGCTGGCGCTGACGGGTAAGCAGCCAAGCGAAACCTCGCGCCACTACGCCATCACCGCGCTGACGCGGGCGCTGTTCATGGGAAAAATCACCCGCCTGGGCGCCCCGGCCGAGAGCGCGGCTGCCGCATTCGAAATCGGCCTGCTGTCGACCGCCACCCATGCGCTGTCGCTTCCGGTGGAAGCGCTCATCCGCAAGCTGCGCCTGTCGGCAACCAGCGCACGCGCACTCAGTGCGCACCCCTCGCCCGAAGGCGCCATGCTGCAGTTGACCTATGCCTGTGAAAACAACGACGTCGAGACCCTGGCCTCGTACGCGCAACAACTGGACATTCCGCTGCACCAGATTTCGGTGGCCTATCTGGATGCCCTGATCGCCGCATCGGAACTCGACGCCGCCCTGCATTGACAGCGTAAAATGGCGGTTTTTGTTTGCCGCTCGCGCCATGCATCCCACCCTGGTCTTCGACATTGAAACGATTCCCGACCTCGCCGGGTTCGCCGCCGTCAACGGCATCGACCCGGCGGCGCTGCCGCAGGCCGAGCTCGCCGAAATGGCGCTGCTCGCCCGCCGCCAGAAAACCGGCAGCGACTTCA
>JAJYXA010000569.1 GCA_021791235.1 Pseudomonadota bacterium | reverse complement strand
CGGCACGCTCGCCGACTTTGCCGGCACCGACGTGAACACCGCCTTCACCGGCGACAGCAAGACCTGGCTGGCGGACTTCGTCTGGAAATGGGCGCCGCTGGGCAACACCACCATCCACAATTTCAAGTTTGCCGCCGAGGCGTTCCGCCGCGAGGAAAGCGGCAGCCTGGACTGCACCAACGGCTTGTGTGGCGCGGGCAGCCTCGGCGCGTACCAGGCCACCCAGTACGGCGGCTACGCGCAGGCCGTATACCAGTTCATGCCGCTCTGGCGTGCCGGCTATCGCTACGACCTGCTCGACCCCGGTTCGCAGGATTTCGGCCTCAACAATGCCACCCTGCCCCGTACCGGTTACCGGCCCACCCGTCACTCGCTGATGGTCGACTACTCGCCCTCGGAATTCTCGCGCTGGCGCGTGCAGTACACGAAAAACCGGGCCATCGAAGGGCAGGACGAAAACCAGTGGTACGTGCAATACATCTTCAGCCTCGGCACGCATGGCGCGCACTCTTTTTAAGGAACTCCCGATGAAAGCATTCCGTTTATTCGCCTTTCTGGTCGCGGCATGGCCGGTTTTCGCCCATGCCGCACTCAACGTCTTTGCCTGCGAACCCGAGTGGGGCGCGCTCGCCACCGAACTCGGCGGCGCCAACGTCAAGGTCTATACCGCCACCACGGCCTTTCAGGACCCGCACCACATCGAGGCGCGCCCCAGCCTGATCGCGCAGATGCGGCGCGCCAATCTCGCCGTCTGCACCGGCGCCGAGCTCGAAATCGGCTGGCTGCCCGTGCTGCTGCGGCAGGCGGGCAACGCCGCCATCCAGCCGGGCCAGCCGGGCTATTTCGAGGCGGCACAGCAGGTCGCGCTGCTGGAAAAACCGGCTGTCCTCGACCGCGCCCAGGGCGACATCCACGCGGCGGGCAATCCGCACATCCAGACCGACCCGCGCAACATTGCGCGCGTGGCGCAGGCGCTGGGCGCCCGCCTGGCCGAGATCGACCCGGGCCACGCCGCCACCTACCGGGCGCGGCTGGCGGACTTCAACACCCGCTGGAATGCGGCGATGGTCCGCTGGCAGGCACAGGCCGCGCCGCTCAGGGGCATACCCATCGCAGTGCAGCACGAGGGCTTCCCCTATCTGGAGAACTGGCTGGGGCTGAAGCAGGTGGCCGTGCTGGAACCCAAGCCCGGCGTCGCGCCTTCGATCGGCCATCTGGCCGAAATCGTCGCGCAGCTGAAAATCACGCCTGCACGGATGGTCATCCGGGCCGCCTATCAGGATCCGCGTCCCTCGGAATGGCTGGCTGAACACGCAGGCATCCCGGCCGTCATGATGCCGTTCACCGTCGGCGGATCGGAGCGGGCCAAGGATTTGTTCGGTCTGTTCGACGACAGCATCGACCAGCTGCTGAAAGTCGCGCGATGAACTGGGCTGCGCTCGACCCGGGGCTGCTCGGCTGGCCCTTCGTCGCCGGGCTGCTCGTCCTCGCCACCCACGTCCCGCTGGGGCGGCGGGTGCTGGCGCGCGGGATCATCTTTCTCGATCTCGCCATCGCCCAGATCGCCGTGCTCGGCGTGATTGCCGCCCATACCCTGGGCTGGGAGACCCAGGGCTGGCAGACCCAGTTGGCCGCTGCCGCGGCGGCGCTGGCGGGCGCCGCGTTTCTGGCACGCTGCGAAGCGCGCTGGCCCGAGATCCAGGAAGCGCTGATCGGCTCGTCCTTCGCCGTCGCCGCAAGCCTGGCGGTGCTGCTGTTGTCGGGCGATCCGCACGGCGGCGAGCATCTGAACGAACTGCTGGCCGGGCAAATCCTCTGGGTGGGGCCATCCCAACTGGCCCAGATCGCAACGATCTACGCGCTGCTGCTCGGCTTCTGGCGACTGCGCGGCGACCGTCTCGGGCGGATGGGCTTTTACCTGATTTTCGCGCTCGCCATCACCGCCTCGGTGCAGCTCGTCGGCGTGTACCTGGTGTTTGCCAGCCTGATTCTGCCTGCACTGGCGGTGCGCGGCCGGTCACCCCGTGCAGGCTTGCTGATCGGCTGGGGACTCGGCGCACTGGCCTACGCAGCCGGATTGGCGGCATCTGCAGTGTTCGACTGGCCCGCCGGACCTGCGATTGTCATCTCGCTCGCCGTGGCTGCCCTGCTTGCAGGCAACGTGCTGCGGGTTGCCGCAACGGGGCGACAGCGCTAGTATCCAACACTGAACCCCTGACCAAAGCTCGCATATTCCGTGGCTCTTCCGTTTTTCAAAAAAGGCAAGGACAAGCCCCCTGCCCCGGCATCCCGGCAGGCGCCTGTCCCTGCGCCTGCCAGCGAATCGCATTCCACCGAAACGCTGCTGACCATGAATATGGGGGCCAGCGGCATCGTGGTGGAGGAAACCAGCGGCGCGCCCCAGTCACCGGTCGATGAAGCGGCCATCCTGTACGCAAGCGGTCAGTCCGACATGGCAGAGCGTCTGCTGAAGGATATGCTGGGCACGGGCGATCGCCGCGCCTGGCACATGCTGTTCGATCTTTACTGCATCCAGCGCAACGAGAAGGAGTTCGAACAGCTGGCACTCGATTACGCGATGCGTTTCGAGACCTCACCGCCCGTCTGGCAAAAAATGGGGGGGAACGGGAACGCCGGAAAACCCCAGCAAGCCGAGGCGGCCAGTCTGGAATTGCCGAGCCTGCTCGACAAGAAAGCGACGGCCACCCTGCGCGAGGGCATCGCCGGCACCGACAAAAAGGCCGTGGTGCAGATCGATTTCTCGCGTATCGAGATGGTCGACGAAACGGGGGCGGACGAATGTGCCCAGATTCTTGCCGCCGCCCGCAAGGCCAAGCGCAAGCTGCGGGTCAGCGGCGTCGATCGTCTGATTGCCCTGCTGCAGGATCTCACACGCGCCACGCACAGTCGCGCGGTGCACTGGTTGCTGCTGCTTGAGCTTTTCCAGACGCTCGGCCAGCAGGACAGTTTCGAGGACATGGCGGTCGATTACGCCGTTCGTTTCGAAGTATCGCCCCCTTCCTGGAGCGAGGTGCAGGCGGCCGAAGTAGTACAGGCCAAACCCGTTGAGCCGGTGGACGACGCGCTGCGGCTGGCCGGCGAAATCACCCCTGCAAACGACGCCGCCCTGCAGCAGATCGGCAGTTATGCCGCCACGCATAACGACGTGCTGGTCGATCTGACGCAGGTCACACGGGTCGATTACGGCAGCGTCAGCCAGTTCATCAGCGTGCTGATGCAATGCCTGGGCAGCGGCAAGGCCATCACCCTGCGCGGCCACAATGCGCTCATCCACGAACTCTTCCGCGTCATGGGCATCGATCAGCTGGCGCAACTCATCCCGCACCATCCGGACTGAGGCCTCTTGGTCTGACCGGCGGCGGCATCGCCCGTCCGTATAATTCGGATGCCAGAGCGCATGCGCAGGGCATCCAGGCGACCAGACAAGACTTCCTTCGCGCAACGCGCGCCCTTCGCGGTCATTTTTTTCAGGATAACTCCACTCATGGAACAATATCGCGGCACCACCATTCTCTCCGTCCGCCGGGGCACCGAAGTCGCCCTCGGCGGCGACGGCCAAGTCACGCTCGGCAACATCGTCATCAAGTCCACCGCGCGCAAGATACGGCGGCTATACCAGGAAAAAGTGCTGGCCGGGTTCGCCGGCGGTACCGCCGATGCGTTCACCCTGTTCGAGCGTTTCGAAGCCAAGCTCGACAAGCACTCGGGACACCTGCTGCGCAGCGCCGTCGAACTCGCCAAGGACTGGCGCACCGACCGCATGCTGCGGCGGCTGGAAGCCATGCTGGCGGTGGCCGACCGCGAGCACTCCCTCATCATCACCGGCAACGGCGACGTGCTGGAGCCCGAACTCGGCATCGCCGCCATCGGCTCCGGCGGCGCCTTCGCCCAGTCCGCCGCCCGCGCGCTGCTGGAAAACACCGACCTGCCCCCGCTTGAAATCGTCAAAAAGAGCCTCACCATAGCGGGAGACATCTGCATTTATTCGAACCAGAACCACGTGATCGAAACCCTGTGAGCCCAATTTCCGCTTACCGTTTTCTGCTTACTGCTCACCTTTCATGACCCCCAAAGAAATCGTCCACGAACTCGACAAGCACATCGTCGGCCAGGCTGCCGCCAAGCGCGCGGTCGCCGTCGCCCTGCGCAACCGCTGGCGGCGCCAGCAGGTCGATGAGCCCTTG
>JAJYXA010000111.1 GCA_021791235.1 Pseudomonadota bacterium | reverse complement strand
ATCGCGCCGCAGCGTTCGATCAGCCTGAGTTGGGATAAGCCGGTGGCCGCCGCAGCGTCTTCCAGCGCCTTGTATTCCAGCGTGTTCTTGTCCGGCGCGATGAGGATGCGCGGGATCAGCGCGGCGTATTCGGGCGGCAGGCGAAAGGCGGCGAGCTCGGCGGCCAGCCGCGCCTGCCGCTCCGCCGCCAGCCGCTTCTTCTCCAGCCCGGTCTTGGCCGCCGCCAGCGTCTCGGCGGGCGCGGGGCGGTAGCGGCCTTTGCCTTTTTTATGGAAATAGATCGGCGAGGCGTGCAGCTTCAGGAGCAGCGCCACCGATTCCGCCGGGCGCGGCGCGTGGCCGTAATACTCCTGCGCCAGCTGCTCGAAGCCGAATTCGTCGCTGCCGGCCGCTTCCCACAGGAAGTCGGCGTCGAGGTCCGCGGTCAGCGTCTCGGCCTCGGCCATCACCTCGGCGGGCGTGGGCGCGGCAAAGCGCAGCAGGATATTCGCCGTCTTGATCTTGCTGCGCTTGCCCGTGGCGGTTTCCACCTGCGCCGTGGCCTCGGTTTCGGACAGGATGGAGCCGGCCTTGAAGTGGCCGTCCTCTTCAAAGATGAGGTGCATGAAGAATCAGAAATCCAGAATGGTTTGAAAGTGGCGCGCGAACCCGGCAAAGCCGTGGTCGCCGCCGTCTTCGATGATCTGCGTGGCGCCCGCGTAATAGGCCACCGCGTCGCGGTAGTCGAGCACCGCGTCGCCGGTCTGCGCCAGCAGCAGGTAACGTTCAGGTTGCGTGACGGCGGGGACGTCGAGCGCAGCGAGTTCGGCCAGATGCGCCTCGGTGAACACCCACTTCTCGCCGCTGTGCCAGTTGGTCTGTGGCCCCAGCGCGCTGCGCAGGAGGGTGTGGGCGTGCACCGCCGGGTTCACCAGCACCGCTTTCCAGCCGTGCTTTTCCGCCAGATGGGTGGCGTAGAAGCCGCCCAGCGAACTGCCGACCAGGGTGACAGAAGCGGGCCGGTGCTGCGCCAGTTCGGCTTCGACCGCGGCGATGGCCGCGCGCGGGCTGTTGGGCAGCGCCGGGCAGTAGTAGTCCGCCTGCCGGCCGATACGCGCCATGTGCTCGCCGAGCTGGTTGGCCTTGCCGGAAGCGGGGGAGGAATTGAAGCCGTGGAGATAGACGATCATCCCCGGATTTTACCGGGGCGGCCTCGATTCCAGAAATGACGCAGGATCAGTCGTCGAAGCAGTAGAAGTCCGCCTTGGTCACGCCGCAGTCTGGACAGCTCCAGTCGTCGGGGATGTCGGCGTAGCGGGTGCCGGGTGCGAGGCCGTGGCCGGGATCGCCGAGCGCTTCGTCATACACGTAGTCGCAGACGGCGCAGGTCCATTTGCGGAAGGCGGAGGTAAATTCGTGGGCGGGGGTGGCAGCAGACGGGTTCATGATGGCGATCGCCACGCGTCGAGCGCGGCCAGCAGTTGATTGAAGATGGCGTCGAGCTCGCCGCCCAGCACGCCAAGCTGCGGGTTGGCGTAGGGCTGGAACACGTCGGAGGCGGGACGGTGCGCAACCCAGGTGCGGCCGTCGGCTTCATAGAGATGGATGCGCAGCGGGATGTCGATGCCGGCTGTCTTGTCCGCCGTCCATACCTTGACGGCGTAATCGGGGCGGAACACTTCGAGCACCTGGTCGGCCGGCACCGTGATGCCTTTCCTGGCGCAATTGGCCTGGCCGTTGGTGTGCGCCACCAGCCCCATCGGGTAGGCCGCGATGGCGGCGATGAGTTTTTCCGCCGCCTCGTCCACCGTGAGCGACACCGCGAAGCGGATCATGCGACCGCCTTTTCGGGCTGGGCCAGTGCGCAGGCGGCCGTGTCGAACTCGTGCAGTTCCTTGCGCAGGTGCTTGATCGCCGGGGTGACGATGGCGATGAAGTAGGCCTCGCGCAGCCGGCGCTGGGCAGCGTTGTTGGACAGATAGCCCTTGGCTCCCAGGTGCAGCATCGCGGCGTTGGCCGCCTTCAGGCTGAGTTCGCTGCCGGCCAGCCGCAGTTCCAGGGTTGCCTTCAGGTGCGGCGCGCTGCCGTCGCGCCCGATTTTCCCGGCCAGCGCGTAGGTGGCGGCGCGCGCGGCGTCGAGTTCGGCTTCCAGCGCGTCGGCCTGCACGTCGAGAAAGCGGTTGACGTGGCCGTGCGTCTTGTCGGCGCGCTTCATCATCGCCACGCAGGCGTCGACGAGGCCAAGGCCCATGCCCATCTGCAGCAGGATGAAGGCCGACTTGGTGCGGTCGCGGAAGGCGTCGAATTCATCCGCATGGCACACCACGCGGCTGTCGGCGAGGAACACGTCGCGGAACTGGCAGGCGAAGGTGTGGGTGCCTTCCATGCCGATGAAGTGCGCGTTCTGCGTCAAGGTCAGGCCCGGCGTGCCGCCGTGCACCAGGCCGATCAACAGTCCCGGCGTGCCGGGCAGCGAGGCGCCCATGTGGAAGTAGTGCTCCGGCCCGATGTTCGACACCCACGGCAGCACGCCGTTGACGAGGTAGCCGCCGTCGACGCGCTGCGCCTTCAGCCGTGTTTCCTCGATGCCGACGCAGGACTTCATGCTGTTCGACTGCGCGGTGCCGCCGAGCACCTCGCCACGCGCCATCCCGGGCAGCATCCCGGCGGCCAGTGCCTGTTTGGAACTGTTGACCACATACCACTGCAGCGCGTATTGCGCCCACAGCAGAAAACCAGTCGACACGCACTCCTTCGCCGCCTCCTCGATCACCTGGATCGCGTGGCCAAGGCCGCGTGCGGTGCCGCCGAGCGCAACCGGGGTAAGGCTGGCGAGCCCGCCGAGCGCGCCGAGTTGCTTGAGGAACTCGCCGGGGTAGACGCCCTTGAGGTCGATGTCGACCACCTTGGGCGCCAACTCGGCGGCGATCAGTTCGGCCAGTCCCGGCAATACCTCAACGGGCGTGTCCGGGAGGGCTGTGGCAAGTGCGGTTGCAGGCATGATGCGCTCCAGGTTCAGGCTAAGGACGGCTCAGGCCAGTTCGACGCTGACATTCACCGGGTTGCGCAGCGTGTTGGCGACCGGCGACCACGCGTTGGAATGCGCGACCAGGTCCTTCAGTTCGGCCTCGCTGGCGTCGCCTTCCAGGTGCACCTTCACCCGCACGTCGGTGAAGCCCAGCTTCTTCAGCGGGTCGAGGTCGCCCACGCCCCACACCGCGGTCACGTTGATGTCGCCTTCGAGTTCGAGCTCGATTCTGGTGAGCGCGATGCCGCGCGCCACCGCGTTGGCGTGCAGGCCGACCGACAGGCAGGAGCCGAGCGTGGCGAGAACGGCCTCGGAGGGATTCGGCGCGGTGTCGTCGCCCAAGAGGTGCGGCGGCTCGTCGATGACGTGCGCTTCGAGGTTGCGCACGTAGGTGAGGTTGCGGAACTTGCTCTCGCAGACGGTCTTCGCTTTCAGGGTGACGACCGATTGCGGATTGGCGCGGCCCTTGGCGGCGAGGGCGGCGAGGCCTTCGCTGGCTATGGGTTCGAGCACGGCGTGGGTTTTCAGGGCGACGACTTCGGACATGGCATGACTCCTGGAGATGAGTTGATCGGGAAACCGACACACTGCGTATTGCGATTCCCGTGCCAACCCGGTCAAACAATGTCAAGCCGTTGATTTATTGATGAATTTTGATCGATATGCGATTGCCTGCTGGTTTGCGCGCTAACAAATTGTCAACCTTTGTCAGGCCATCGCCAGGCGCTTCATGCGGTAATTCAACTGGCGCAATGTCAGCCCCAGCAGTTGCGCGGCGCGCGACTTGTTGCCGTGGGTCTGCGCCAGCGCCTGCTCGATCTGCGGGCGGTCGTGCGATTGCGCCGGCAGGTAGGGACGCACGGCTGTGGCGGGCGACGGGTTGAAAAGCGCTGGCACCTCGGGCGCGCCGGCGGCTTCGCTGTGGATGACGCGCTCGACTTCCTGTGCCGAGATGGTCGCGTCCTCGGCCAGCAGTACCAGGCGCTCCAGCACGTTGCGCAGCTGGCGGATGTTGCCCGGCCACGGATAGTCGGCGAGCCGCTCCATCGCCTCCGGCGTCAGGCCGACGTTGCGCTGGTAGCTCTGGCTGATGAGGTTGAGCTGGTGGCGCACCAGCGGGCGGATGTCCTCGCGCCGCTCGCGCAGCGCCGGCAGGCGGATCGGAATGATGTTGAGACGGTAATACAGGTCGAGGCGGAAGCGCCCGGCGGCGACC
>JAJYXA010000293.1 GCA_021791235.1 Pseudomonadota bacterium | reverse complement strand
GTGTTGCGGCGGCTTTGCGCGTCCTGGGTGCGGGTCTGGATCGTCTTGCGTTCGGCTTCCAGCGTTTCGAAGCGCGCCGTGTCGAAAGCAAAGCCGCGCGCAGCCAGGCGCTCGGCGACGAGGGCTGCGTCTTTGCGCAGCAACTGAATATCAAGCATGGGCGATTACTAGCAGTACGTTGAAGAAAGAATTGTCCATGATCACGCCGGCCATTGCCATCAAATGCCACTCGATTCGTCCAGCAACCACGCCGGAATGTCTCGCTGACCATGCAACACCCGCCACACATCGATGTGATCGGCACGCTCGACATAGAAAACCAGATACGGGTAAGTTTTCAGCGGCCAGCTTTGCAGCCCGGGAAGATTCAGTTCAAGCGCGTATCGCGCCGAGCCCGTGGCCGGATGACGGGCGATGTGCGAATACGCGCGTTCCAGCGCATCGACCAGACCGAGCGCCGCCTGCGCCGCATTCTCATTCATATACCAGGCAATGGCCTCGTCCACATCCCGGTTGGCAAGTGCACGCGGGATGACGGGCTTGACTTTCACCCGCCGTGTCCGGCGACGCGGCGACGCAAGCCCTCGAAATACGCGGCGTCCGCCGGACCAGCCGGTACGGAGGCAGCACCTTCAAGCAGCAGGCCGCGCAAATGCTGGCGCTCCTGATCCTTGCGGATCAGTTCACGCACGTATTCGCTGCTGGTGCCGTAGCCGCGCTGCGAGACCTGTTCGTCGACGAAGGTCTTGAGCGAGTCAGGCAGGGAAATGTTCATCGTGCTCATGGCTTGATGCTAGGCAGTTTGGCAAATTTTGGCAAGCGAGGCGCTCAAGCCGCTTCGACCATCCCCACCGCCTCATCCACATCGACCGCGACGATGCGTGACACGCCCTGTTCCTGCATGGTGACGCCGGCCAGGTGCTGCGCCATTTCCATGGTGACGCGGTTGTGGGTGATGAAGAGGAACTGGGTATGGTCGGACATCGCCTTGACGAGGTTGCAGTAGCGCTCGGTGTTGGCGTCGTCGAGCGGCGCGTCGACCTCGTCCAGCAGGCAGAACGGTGCCGGGTTGAGCTTGAACATGGCGAACACCAGCGACAGCGCGGTGAGCGTTTTTTCGCCGCCGGACAGCAGGTGGATCGAGGCGTTTTTCTTGCCGGGCGGCTGGGCGAACACCTGCACCCCGGCGTCGAGCAGTTCGTCGCCGGTGAGGATGAGGCGCGCCTGGCCGCCACCGAACAGCTGCGGGAACAGCTCGCCCATGTGCTGGTTGACGGTGTCGAAGGTTTCCTTCAGCCGCGCGCGCGATTCCTGGTCGATGCGGCGGATTGCGTCTTCCAGCGTGCTGACCGCCTCCAGCAGGTCGGCGCATTGCGCGGCGAGGTATTCGCTTCGCTTCTGCGCCTGGGTCAGTTCGTCCAGCGCGGCGAGGTTGACCGCGCCCAGCGCTGCGATCTCGTTCTGCAGGCGGTTGATCTCGGCCTGCAACTGACTGGGTTTGGGGCTGTCGGCCAGGCCCGATTCGAGGCTGGCCTCGTCGGCCGCCGCCTCGCGCAGCTGCAGTTCGAACTGCGACTGCATCAGCATGGCTTCCTGATCCTTGAGCTTCAGCTGCTCGATGGTGCGGCGCAAGGGGTCGAGCCCCTGCTCGCAGGCCATGCGCGCCTCGTCGTGGCCGCGCAGCTGCGCGGTCAGGCCTTCCAGCGCGTCGCGCGCGGCGGCGAGTGCGGTTTCGGCCTCGGTGCGCGTTGCCAGGGCGAGCTGCAGCTCGGCGTCCAGCGCGTCGGCCGGCAGGCGGGCCAGTTCGTCGCGCGCCCGGGCCAGGCGGGTTTCGTCGTCGGCGATTTCCTGGTCGATGCGCGCCAGCGTTTCGCTGAGCTCCCTGATCTTGTTGGTGCAGGTGGTGAGCGCGAAGCCCGCTTCCTGATGCCGCCGTTCGGCCGCGCGCTGCAGTTCGCGCGCCTCGAACACCGCGCGGTCAGCCTGGTCGCGCAACTGGCGCGCGGCGTAGAGGGCCTCGCGGGCGGCGTCGCTCTGCGCGCGGTACTCCTTGAGGCGGGTTTCCAGCGCGTCCAGCGTGGCGCGCTCGCCGGTTTGCTGGCGGGTGACCTCGTCGAGTTCCTGGGCGATCTGCGTGGCACGGCTCTGCACCCGTTCCACCGCCTGCTGCAATCGCAGCAGTTCCATCTGCGCGGTGTGGTGGCGGCTCTGCGTCTGGCCGGTCTGCGCGCGCAGCGCCTGGATCTCGCGCTGGCGTTCCATGTAGCGCTGCTGCGTTTCGGCGTAGGCGGCTTCGAGCTGTGCCACCTCATCGCGCAGGCACGCTGCGTCCGTTGTCAGCCGTTCGAGTTCGCGCCCGCGCGCGAGGATGCCTTCGACCGCGGTGTGCGGGCCGTGGAAGGTGACGCTGTGGCGGGTGAACAGATGACCCTGCGGGGTGACGGCATATTCGCCGGGGGCGAGGCTGGCGCAGCGGGCGCGCGCGGCATCCGCGTCGTCGGCCCAGTACACGCCGGCCAGCCAGTCGTCCAAAACCGCGTGGATGGCGGCATCGTCGCAGGCGATCTTGCTGGCCAGCAACTCCGGCGCGACCGCGTTTGCCGCGCCCTGCCCGGACCATACCGTGAGCCGCGCAGGCGGCGCATCGGCAAACCAGCCGGGCTGCGCATCGGCCGCCACCGCTTGCAGGCGTTCGCGCAACACCGCTTCGACCGCCGCTTCCCAGCCGGGGGCGACGCGCAATTTTTCCCACAGGCGCGGCGCGGCATCCAGACCTCGCTGGCGCAGCCAGGCGCCGAGCTTTTCGTCGGCCTTGAGGCTCTCCTGCAGTTTCTTCAGCGCGGCGAGTTCGGCTTCGGTCTGGTGCAGCGCCTTACGCGCGGCCTCGAGTTCGCGCGTGTGCCGGGCGCGCGCGGCGTCGAGTTCGGGCAGCGCAGTCTCGGCGTCCTTCAACCCGGCCTGCGCGGTCGCCAGCGTCTGCGCGAGTTCCTCGAGTTCGACCTGCTTCTTCGCCAGGCCGGCCGCATCCGGGCGCGGCAACTGCGCCTGCTCCTGGGCGAGCCGGCGCTGGCGCGCGTCCAGCTGCTCGAGCTGGCGCCTGGTGTGGCCGAGGCTGTTTTCGTCGACCTGGCGCGATTGATCCAGTTGCGAGACTACGCGCTGCGCCTCGCCCACCGCCTGCTGCGCCTCGCGCAGCGCGGCTTCCTTCTGCGGCAGGGTGCTGTCGGTGGCCTGGCGCGCGGCGGCTTCGGCATCGGCGAGCGCGGCCTGCAAAGCCGGCTGCTGCGCGTTGACCTCGTTGAGGGAATTGAGCGTCGCGCTGCGGCGGGACTGCTGGGCCTCCACGCGTGCGACCAGTTCCTGCACCTGGCGATAGAGCCGCTCGCGGGTTGCGTTCTGGTGAGCCATGGTCTGCTCGATGCGCGCCACTTCGGACTGCGCCTGGTAATACGCCGCCTGCGCGGTGTTGAGCGTGTCCTGCCCGGCGAACTGGGTCTGGCGCGCGGCTTCCAGCTCGGATTCGATGTGGCGCAGGCGCGCGGTCTCGGCTTCCAGCCGGTTCTGCGCCTCGGTCAGGTCCTTGTCGATGCGCGCGCGCTGCTGGGCGGCGTCGTGCTTCCTGGCGAACCACAGGCGGTGCTGGGAAAACGTCAAATCCGCTTGAAGACTGCGGTAGTGCTGGGCGATTTCGGCCTGCGCGGTAAGTTTTTCGACCTGGGTCTTGAGTTCGCGCTGGATGTCCTCGACGCGATTCAGGTTGTCGCGCGCGTCCTTCAGCCGCGCCTCGGTTTCCTTGCGGCGTTCCTTGTACTTGGACACGCCCGCGGCTTCTTCCAGGTAGCCGCGCAGTTCCTCCGGCCTGGCCTCGATCAGGCGCGAAATCATGCCCTGCTCGATGATGGCGTAGGCGCGCGCGCCGACCCCGGTGCCGAGGAAGAGGTCGGCGACGTCGCGCCGCCGCACCCGCATGTTGTTGATGTAATAGGTGGAGTCGCCGCTGCGGTCGAGCACGCGCTTGACCGCGATTTCGGAATATTGCGACCACTGGCCGGCGGCGCGGCCGAGTTCGTTGTTGAACGCCAGTTCGACCGAGGCGCGCGAGGCGGGCTTGCGGGTGCCCGAGCCGTTGAAGATGACGTCCTGCATGGTCTCGCCGCGCAGGTGCTTGGCCGACGATTCGCCGAGCACCCAGCGCACCGCGTCGATCACGTTCGACTTGCCGCAGCCGTTCGGCCCC
>JAJYXA010000015.1 GCA_021791235.1 Pseudomonadota bacterium | reverse complement strand
CTATTTCTCTCCTGCGACACGGGGGGGTATGGCGATGCCCACCATATCCATCATCAGCGCGTCGGCAAAATATTTGGCATTCAAGGTATCGAAGCTGAATGCGTCTGGGCCGCCCCAGATCGGCACCGCATTTGGTACGGCATCGCGCAAGGCAAGGTCGTTGCCTGTCATGCGCTGGTTGCGTTTGATCCAGGTCAGGGCACGCCAGGCCGGTTCACGCCAGCCGTTACCCTGATCAATCTGCGCCATACGCAGCCAGCACCCGGCAAGCTGCGCCAACCCGGTGACACAGACATGCGAGGCTACCGGCATCCAGCCATCGTCGAACGCGCCGGCCAGACTGCCATCGCTTTGCAGCTGACCGCGCAAGCCATCGGCAATACGGTGGGCTGCACGCAGGGCAACCGCATCGTCGAGCAACCGGGTCGATTCGATCAGGCTGTGGAGTATGCCCGACAGCACCGAAGTCGTGACTGGCAATACAGACTCCGGAAACCAGCCGCACGGGGTCTGGTGTGCCAGAGTGGCTTGCAGAAATTTGCGTGAAGCCGCTAGCAGTGCCTTGTCGCCTGAAATTGTCCCAACGGCTGCGAGAGCATGCGCGGCACGAGCGTGCTGCAAAGGCGACGTCAGCGGCATGGCAGCAAGCAGGTGCGCGCTGCTGATTGCACGTGCCAGGCTATCGGCATGCCCAAGCTGCACATGCCCGGCGATCAGGCCATGGATACGTCCGGCAAAACCTTGGTCAGGCTGAGCCAGCAAGGCATCGAGCATGGACTGGGCACGGTCAGCCAGATTCGGCCAATCCAGGTATTGGGCAGCAGGCAGCAGGGTTTCGATCACCCAGCCGGTGGCGTCTTCGCTGGCCGGCAGCCAGCCGGACTCGAAAGACCAACCCGAAGCAACCAAGCCGCTATCTGCCTTGCGGCAAGCATCCTGGGCGCGGCACACCCACTCCAGCGTGGCACGCAGATGGGTGCGATAATCCTTTTCAGGTTGCCGCCCGACGCCGGCCAGATCCTGCATCACCCAGCGTAGATGGCTTGGGCGCCAGGGCTTGTGGCGGATCGGCAAGTCGAACATGGCGGAGGGTTTCATGGTGGCAATAGTCAACTAACGGCATGCGCGAGCGCACCCTGCAGGGGAACGTGGCTGACGACATAACGATGCTTACCCGAAGCCTCGGGTGCAATCGCATCCAGCAGTTTCAGGTCGACTTGCAGCGTGGGGCCGAGGCGTGCTCGCAATCCGCTCAGCACCGCCTCGCGAGCGGTATCGCTCCAGCGGGCATCCTGCACCACCTGCACTTCCAACTGGTCTACGGCGTGCTGGATTAGCTTGAACTGGGCCACACCCGGGATTGCACGCAGGACATAGATCACAGCCAGCGCATGCATGATGCGGCCGTCGGCGGCGACGATGAAATCGGTTTGCCGCCCGACCACGGCGTCCAGCACTTCGAGACCGCGCCCGCCGGGATCGGGCTTTCCAGAACGCCGGACGACGTCGCCGGTGCGGTAGCGGATGAAGGGCTGCGCTTCGGATACCAGGCTGGTGATCACCGCTTCGCCCTCTTCTACCGGGTTGCCGGCGGCGTCGAGCACTTCGATGAGGTGGGTTTCGCTCATTTGCAGCAGGGTGCCATCCGGCGATTGCAGGGCCATCAGGCCGGCATCGCGCGCGCCGTATTCGACCGAGACCGGCACCCCGAATACCCGCTCGATCAGTTCGCGCTGGTGCGGAAACAGCGGCTCGCCGGTGGTGCTCACCACACGCAATGCGGGCAGCCTGGGCCGGATGCCGCGCGATTCGGCGTGCGCCGCCAGCAGCGCCAGGCTGCTGGCATAGCCGTAGATCGCCTTGGGGTTCCAGGTTTGCATCGCCTCCATATAGTCGTCCATGCGCGCGGGCGACATCTCGAAGGCGTTCAGCAGCAACTGGTTCACCAGCCGGTCGCGCAGGGTCTTGATGTGGTCGGTCTTGTTCAGTTCGACCGGTGCGCCCCACAGGTACACTTCGCGCTCGCCCGGCTGCACGCCCCACCAGCGGCGCGCACGCAGGCGGCCGGCAGCATCGGCGGCCTGGCGCGCGCGGCCAAAATAGAAGATCAGCGGCTCGCCGCTGGAGCCGCCGGTGGTGTACTTGAACACGCTGCCCGGCACCTCGTGCCACACCAGTTGCTCGACGTTGTCGCGGGCATCGCGCTTGTCCATGGTCGGCAGGCGTGACAGGTCATCCAGCGTTACCGCCCCTGCCCCGGCGGCTTCGTCCAGACCGGCGGCACGCAACCGGGCCGCGTGCCAGGGGCTGTGCGCCAGCGCGCTTTGCAGCAGGGCATTGAGGCGGCTGGCTTGATAGCCGCGCATCGCATCGCGCGACAGCCATTGCGTGCACTCGAATTCGGCCAGCATGGCGAAGGTGGGGCGATGCATCGCCGCTTCCTGTGCGCGGAAGACGCAGCGGGCAAACCAGGCGGGGACGCTCATTTGACTGCGAGCTCCGGTTGCACCGAAGCGTGGTCGATGAGATTTTCGTAAGCCCGCAGCAACTGTGCCACGCGCTTGTCCCAGTGGTTGTCGCGGGCGTAGTCGAGGATTGTGCTGTGGTCCCAATTTTTGTTGAGCGCTGAATCCAGTGCCTGCTGCAGAGCGAGGCTGTCGCCGAACGGGACGATGATTCCAAGTTCGTCCCGGCACACCACTTCGGCGTTGCCGCCGACATCGGTGGAAACAACCGGCAGGCCGCAGGCCATGGCTTCGAGAAAGACGTTGGCCCAGCCTTCGTTGCGGGTGGCGAGCACGAAGACATCGGATGCCGACAGCGGCCATTTGAGTTCGTCCGACGGCAGTGCGCCGAGGAAATGCACGCGATCGGCCAGCCCCAGCTGCTCCACCTGGGCGGTGAGTTCGGCGCGGTTGTCGCCTTCGGGGCTGGTGCCGCCGACGATGAGGTAGTGCAGGTCGGGGTGATGTTTGACCAACGCCGGCATGACGTCGATGACGCGGTGCATGCCCTTGCGTTCGACCAGCCCACCCACCGAGATCAGCACCCTGGCGCTGTCCGGCAGGCCGAAGCGGGCGCGGGCGGCGTCGCGGGGAACGGGCTGGAAGCGCTCGGTGTCGATGCCGTTGCCGACGACTTCGGTTTTTTCGGGGGCGGCGCCGAGCTCGATCGCCAGACGACGCAGGGAGCCGGACACGGAGAAGACCCGGGCGGCGGACTCCAGGGTGCGCGACAGGCGTGGGCGCAGTGCGGCATTTTTGCTGTGCGGCACTTCGGTGCCGCGCAGGGTGATGGTTACGGTCAGGCCCAGCCAGCGCCCCAGCCGGGTGGCGGCCTCGCCGTCTGGATAGGCGAAGTGGGCGTCGATCAGGCGCGCACCCTGGCGCTTGAGTTTGCGCATCAAGACGAGGCTCGCCAGCGCCATCGACCAGCCGTCGAACTGACGCAACAGGCCGGGCACCGACAGGTAGCGCGGATGGTAGACGCGGATGCCCTGCTGGATTTCCAGCGCGGGGGCTTGCGGACGATAGCCTGTGCGCAGCAGGCGAATCAGCGACTGGCCGGGAAACCACGGCTGCGGCGAGACGACGGCAAGCGGCCGGTGCTGCGCGACGCGGAACATGCGCTCGCGGATGAACAGCCCGGCGCCGGGACGCGCCGCGCTGGGAAAGAGCGCGCTGAACACGACCAGGTCGATGTGGTCGGATGTGCGATCTTCAGCCAAGTGCGGTCACCATTCCGGGTTTGACGAGGCCGCCGTAAACGCCGCGGTAGCGTGCCACGCTGGCGGCCCAGTTGCGCTCGGTTTCAACGTACTGGCGGCCGTTCCGTTTCATGCTGTCCCAGCCCTGCTCGTACTTCAAGAGCGCCACCACCTTGCTGGCGAGGTCGCCTGCATTGCCTGCGCGGAACAGCACGCCGGTCTTGCCGTCCTGGATCAGTTCCTTGTGGCCGCCGACGTCGGAGGCCACCATCAGCCGTCCCTGCGCCATCGCCTCAAGCGGCTTCAGCGGGGTAACCAGTTCGGTCAGGCGCATCGGATGGCGCGCGTATACCAGCACGTCGACCAGATCGTAGTAGCGGTTCACTTCGGCATGCGGCACGCGCCCGGTAAACACCACGCGGTCCTTCAGGTCGAGCGCCATCACCTGCCGCTTGAGCGCGGCGTCCTGCGGCCCGCCGCCGACCAGCAGCACTTTCACGTCGGGCATCTGCCTGAGGATGGACGGCAGCGCGG
>JAJYXA010000258.1 GCA_021791235.1 Pseudomonadota bacterium | reverse complement strand
CACGTCGCGCAGCAGGCGAAAGCCCAGCGTGTCGATCGCCACGCTTTCCGACGCCACGATGTACTCGTGCGGCTTGGCCTGATCGTTGACGCCGATCACCAGCGGACGGATGCCGTGGGGATCGCGGAAGGCCAGCAGGCCGTAGCCGGCGATGAAGGCGGTCACCGCATAGGCGCCCTTGCAGCGCGCGTGCACGCCGGCCACCGCGCCGAAGATCGTGTCCAGGCTCAACTGCCGGCCCGAGGCGCGCACCTGCAGTTCATGCGCCAGCACGTTCAGCAGCACCTCGGAATCCGAATTGGTGTTGACGTGGCGCAGGTCGGTGCGGAACAGCGATTCCTTGAGTTCGTGGGTATTGGTCAGGTTGCCGTTGTGCCCCAGCACGATGCCGTAGGGCGAATTGACGTAGAACGGCTGCGACTCGGCCGACGACGACGCGCTGCCCGCGGTGGGATAGCGCACGTGCGCCACCCCCATGTCGCCCAGCAGGTTGCGCATGTCGCGGGTGCGGAACACGTCGCGCGCCAGCCCCTGCCCCTTGTGCATGTGGAAGCGGCTTTCCTCCGCCGTCACGATCCCGGCCGCATCCTGGCCGCGATGCTGCAACACCATCAGCCCGTCGTACAAAAGCTGATTGGCCGCCGAATTGGAAACGACTCCGATTACCCCGCACATGCTGCGCACCCATCCATGAAATTATTCGTAACGAACGTACTTTGCGACATCTGCCGGCAGCAGCGGCAAGGCGCGCAACGCCATCGCCTGCAGACTGCCCGACAGCATGGCCTGCTTCCAGAAGTCGGTGCGCGGCAGCGAGGTCAGCCCGGCGGCGAGCGTCAGCCCGACCAGGATCACCAATCCCTTGGCCAACCCCAGTACGCCGCCCAGCGCCTTGTCGGCGCCGCCCAGCCCCGCCGCCTTGACCAGCGAAGCCAGGGCATGACCCAGCAGCAGCACGCCGATCAGCACCACCAGAAAAATCACCGCAAAGCCGGCGAAATAGCGGATCGCCGGGTTTTCAACGCCGATGGGAAGCAGCGGCGCGACCATCAACGCACCCCACTTGCCCGACACGAAGGCCAGCACCCAGGCCGCCAGAGAAAACAGCGTGTCGACCAGGCCCCGCACCAAGCCGCGCACCACGGTCAGGACCAGCACCAGCAGCACGATGAGGTCGAGCAGGCTCATTTGACGAGCACCTGCCCGGACATGCCGTTTTCAGCCAGTTTCACCGCTGCCGCCACCGCGGCCTGCCGCGATGCGTACGGTCCCACGCGCACGCGCGTCAGTTTTCCGACGGTGTCGGTGTAGGCCGGCAATCCGGCCTGGATGGCACGCGCTTTCAGCGAATCGGCCTTGGCGGAATCGGACAGGGCGGCCAGCTGCACCACAAACGTCTCGCCGGCTGCTGCGGGCCGGGGCTGCGCAGCAGGCTTGGGCGCGGGGGGCGCGGACACCGGTTTGACCGGTGCCGTCCTGGCCGGTTCGGGTTCGGGGGCGGGCTCGGCCTGGGGCGCGGGTTGCGCCGCGGGCGGGGGGGGAACGGACGGTTCGGGCGCGGCTGCCGCTTCGGGCTCGTTTACCCGATCCGGCAGCGTGGCCGGTTCGGGGGCCGCCGCCATGCGGACGGCCAGCGAACTGGCGGGCGGCGGTTCGTCTTCCAGCAGCAGCGGCAGCACGATCACCGCCAGCAGGGTCAGGGCCACCGCGCCGATCAGGCGGCGCCGGGCGAGGCGTTTGAGGTCATTTTCACTGCTGGGTGGCGGCATGGTCGAGCACGGCGGCAACGGTATAGAACGAACCGAAGACGAGAATTCTATCACCTTCGCACGCCGCGCTTCGCGCCTCCGCGAGCGCCGCATTCACGTTCGGCCGCACGCTGACCGGTGCCTTGCCTGCCTGGGCGCGCAGCAGGGCGGCCAGCGCCGCCGCGTCCCGTGCGCGCGGCGAATCGGGCGTGCACGTCCACCACGCATCGATTTCATCCCGCAATGCGGCGAACACGCCCGTCGCATCCTTGTCGGCCAGCATGCCCACCACCGCCAGCGTACGCCCGGGCACCGGCCGCTCGCGCAGGGTGGCGGCCAACGCCCGCGCGGCTTCCGGGTTGTGCGCCACATCGAGAATGACATCCGGCTCACGGGCGATGCGCTGGAACCGCCCCGGCGCCCGTGCCGCTGCCAGCCCCTGGCGAATTGCCGCCCCGCTCACCGGCAGGCGGCCTCGCACGGCTTCCAGCGCCGCCAGCGCCGCGGCGGCGTTGCGCAACTGACAGGCGCCCGCCATGGCGGGCAGGGGCAATCCCGGCCGGGTCGTGTCCGGGCCGCGATATAGCCAACGGTCACCTTCGCGCCGCGCGGAAAAATCCCGCTCCACGCAACGCAGGTCGGCGCCGATGCGCCGCGCATGATCGAGCAGGCTGGCGGGGGGCGCCGGGTCGGCGCAAATGGCGGGGCGACCCGCACGGTAAATGCCGGCCTTTTCGAAACCGATCTGCTCGCGGGTGTCGCCCAGATACTCCATATGGTCGAGGTCGACGCTGGTGACTATGGCCGCGTCGGCGTCGAACACGTTGACCGCGTCGAGCCGTCCGCCCAGACCGACCTCGAGGATCGCCACCTCGACGGCGGCGTCGATGAACAGCGCCATCGCGCCCAGCGTGCCGAATTCGAAGTAGGTCAGCGAGGTATCGCCGCGCGCGGCCTCGATTTTTTCAAATGCGGCGACCAGGTCGGCGTCGCTCGCTTCCCTGCCGGCAATGCGCACCCGCTCGTTGTAGCGCAGCAGGTGCGGCGAAGTGTAGAGGCCGGTCCTGTAGCCGGCGGCGCCGAGGATGGCTTCCAGGCAGGCGCAGGTCGACCCCTTTCCGTTGGTGCCGCCGACGATGACGAGCGGGAAAGCCGGATCAAGCCCGAGAGTTTCCTTGACGCGGCGCACCCGCTCCAGCCCCATGTCGATGGCGCTGGGATGCAGCCGCTCCAGCCGCGCCAGCCAATCGTCCAACGACATGCTGGAATATCCCAAAATCATTCACACAGAGGACGCAGAGGACGCAGAGGAAAACCTTTCTCCTCGTTCTTCCTCCGTGTTCTCTGCGTCCTCTGTGTAAAAAACCTACGCCGCCAGCGCGGGCCGGCCCATCATCATCGCCAGCGTGGCGGCGAGTTCGTCGCGCATCTGGCGGCGATCGATGATGCGGTCGATGGCGCCCTTTTCCTGCAGGAACTCGGCGCGCTGGAAGCCTTCCGGGAGCGTCTCGCGCACTGTCTGCTCGATCACGCGCGGGCCGGCAAAACCGATCAGCGCGTTGGGCTCGGCGACGATCAGGTCGCCCAGCATGGCGAAGCTGGCCGACACGCCGCCCATGGTCGGGTCGGTCAGCACCGAGATGAAGGGCAGCCGGTGGCGCGACAGTTGGGTGAGCGCGGCCGAGGTCTTGGCCATCTGCATCAGCGAGAACAGGCCTTCCTGCATGCGCGCGCCGCCGCTGGCGGAAAAGCAGACGAAAGCCGAATTCGACCCGATCGCCGCTTCCACCCCCTGGACGAAGCGCTCGCCCACCACCGAACCCATCGAGCCGCCCATGAACTTGAACTCGAACGCCGCCGCCACCACCGGCACCGCCTTGACGCTGCCGCCGATCACCACCAGCGCGTCGGTTTCCGAGGTGCCGGCCTGGGCTTCCTTCAGGCGGTCGGGATATTTCTTGCTGTCCCTGAATTTCAGCGGATCGAGCGGCGCCACCTGCGCGCCGATCTCGTGCTGTCCCTCGGCATCCAGCAGCATCGCCAGCCGCGCGCGGGCGCCGATGCGATGATGATGGCCGCACTTGGGGCACACCTCCAGATTGCTTTCGAGGTCGGCGCGGTAGAGCACCTCATTGCACGCCGGGCACTTGGACCACAGCCCTTCCGGCATCGATTTGCGCGCCTCGACCCGGCGCTTGATTTTCGGGGGCAGAATTTTCTGGAACCAGCTCATAAAAAATATCCTAGCTCTATCCCCCTCTCCCCTGAAGGGAGAGGGCGGGGAGAGGGTGAAACGCACCCCCGACGTTTATTTATTTCGTTGCGGCGTCGACCCCGCGGCGCAAATCGGCCACCAGATGTCGGACACGGTTGGCGCACTCGCCTTCCGGCGCGGTCTCGATTTCGCTCACGATGCGGCTGCCCACCACCACGGCATCGGCGATGCGCGCCACCGCCTCGGCCGTCGCCGCGGCGCGGATGCCGAAGCCCACGCCGACC
>JAJYXA010000215.1 GCA_021791235.1 Pseudomonadota bacterium | reverse complement strand
CGCGCAGATCGCCCTTGACTAGGGTCACGCCCGCGCTCTCCATCGCCACGTCGGTGCCGGTGCCCATGGCGATGCCGACCTGGGCCTGAGCCAGCGCCGGCGCATCGTTGATGCCGTCGCCCGCCATCGCCACGATGCGGCCCTCGGCTTGCAGTTTCTTGATGAGTTCCACCTTCTGCTCCGGCAGCACGCCGGCGATGACCCGGTCGATGCCCAGCCTCTTCGCCACCGCATCGGCCGTGGCCTGGCTGTCGCCGGTGAGCATGACGATCTGCATTCCTTCCGCGTGCAACTGGCGGATCGCTGCCGCCGTCGTCTCCTTGATCGGGTCGGCCACGCCGATTAGTCCTGCGGGTCTGCCATCGATCGCGACGAACATCACCGTCTGTCCCTCGTTGCGCATCGCCTCGGCCTGCGTCGCGAGTTTGTCGAACTGCAGGCTCAGGGATTCCAGCAGCTTGCTGTTGCCGATCGCCACCTGCCGCCCGTCGATGCGTCCGGTGACACCCTTGCCGGTGTGCGATTCGAACTCGGCAACCGGCAGCAGGACGAGCCCCTTTGCCTGGGCGCCGGCGATGATGGCCGCCGCCAGAGGATGTTCGCTGGCGCGTTCGAGACTGGCGCCGAGTTTCAGAATCTCTTCCTCGGCGAAGCCGTTTGCCGCCACCACCGTCGTGAGTTGCGGCTTGCCGACGGTCAGGGTGCCGGTCTTGTCGGTCACCAGGGTATCCACCTGCTCCAGGATTTCCAGCGCCTCCGCGTTCTTGATCAGGACGCCGGCCATGGCGCCGCGGCCGGTGCCGACCATGATCGCCATCGGCGTCGCCAACCCCAACGCGCAGGGGCAGGCGATGATCAGCACCGAGACGGCGTTGATCAGGGCGTGCGCCAGGCGCGGCTCTGGCCCCCACAGGCCCCAGACGACCAGGGTTGCCACCGCCGCCAGGATCACCGCGGGGACGAACCAGCCGGCGACGGTATCGGCCAGGCGCTGGATCGGTGCCCGGCTGCGCTGCGCCTCGGAAACCATGTGCACGATCTGGGCCAGCAGGGTATCGGCGCCGACCCGTTCGGCGCGCATCAGCAGGCTGCCGGTGCCGTTGACCGTGGCGCCGATGACGCGGTCGCCGGGGTATTTTTCCGCCGGTATCGGTTCGCCCGTCACCATCGCTTCATCCACCGAACTGGCGCCGTCGGTGACCACGCCATCGACCGGAACCTTCTCGCCCGGCCGCACGCGTAGCACGTCGCCCGGCTGCACCTGCTCCAGCGGCAGGTCCTCCTCGACTCCATTCTCGCGCACGATGCGTGCGGTCTTGGGCGCGAGACCGAGCAGCATCTTGATGGCCGCGCTGGTGCGGCTGCGGGCGCGCAGTTCCATCACCTGCCCGAGCAGCACCAGCGCCGTGATCACCGCCGCCGCCTCGAAATAGACCGGTACCGTGCCGTCCGCCATGAGCACGCCCGGGGGAAACAGCCCGGGCGCGAGCAGGCCCACGGTGCTGTAGCTCCATGCCACGCCGACGCCCAGCCCGATCAGCGTGAACATGTTGAGATGGCGGTTTACCACCGACTGCCAGCCCCTGACGAAGAAGGGCCAGCCGCCCCACAGCACCACCGGAGTGGCGAGCGCGAATTCGAGCCACTGCAGCGACCGCGGCGACATGAGTCGGCCGGCCACACCAGGCAGCAGATCCGCTCCCATCGCCAGGACGAATACCGGCAGCGCCAGCAGCGTACTCACCCAGAAGCGCCGCGTCATGTCGTTAAGCTCAGCGTTGTCCTCTGCGGCGGCCGGTGCGTTGCGCGGCTCCAGCGCCATGCCGCATTTCGGGCAGTTGCCCGGGCCCGGCTGACGGATTTCCGGATGCATGGGACAGGTATAGGCGCGCTCGGTTCGAGATGGTGCCGACGAACTCGGCTGTCGATGAGAGGGATGGTCCGGCCCGGTTGTGCCAAGATCTGTGTCGCCTCGCTTGGCATACGCCGCCGGATCATGCTCGAACTTCGCTTGGCAACTGGCTGAGCAGAAATAGTAGACCTTGCCTTCGAAGGCGGCTTGCGTGGTGGCGGCTTGCGGCTTTACCGTCATGCCGCACACCGGATCGATCGCGGTGGACTCCATCTTCATGTTCATTCTCCTGTCGCTGTCGATTCTTCAGTGAGGGCTCCGACCGTCATGCATTCGTGATGTCCTACGTTCAATTCATAAGTTCGGCGTTTTGGCGAAATTCCATAGGCTGGCTCAGCCGATCCGTCCGAGGACGGGAAACATGTCGAGCAACCAGTAGGAAAACCGGGTCAGTTCGCCCGTAGCCATGGCGATGCCGACCGCCACCATCACCAAGCCGGCGAGGATCTGGAACGGCCGGCCCAGGTGACGCAAGGATTTCAAGCGCAGCAGCAAAGTCCTCATGAACAGCGCCGCTGCCAGGAAGGGGATGCCCAGGCCCGCGGCATAGACGGCCAGCAGCTTGATCCCGCCGGCGACGGTGGACGTCATCGCGCTCATGGTCAGGATGGTGCCGAGCACGGGTCCGATGCAGGGCGTCCAGCCGAAGCCGAAAGCCAGCCCGAGCACGTAGGCGGCGCCGGGGTGGCCACCGCGCAGCCGCGGGTGGATGCGCCAGTCCTGGTGGATCCAGCGCACGTGACGGGCGAGCCCGAGCATGAACAGACCGAAGCCGATGACGATGATGCCGCCCACCAGATTCAGTTCGCTGCGATGGCTCAGCAATAAGCGTCCGAGCACCGTGGCGCTGGCGCCGAAGGCGAGGAACACCGTCGAGAAGCCGAGCACGAAGAACAGGCTCAGCCACATCGCCTGCAGCCGCTCGCGCAGCCCGGGATCGCCCTCGCGGTCGTGAAAGGAGTGCCCCGCAATATAGGAAATATAGCCGGGCACCACGGGCAGCACGCAGGGCGAGAGAAAGGACACTACGCCGGCGGCGAAGACCGCGGCCAGCCCCAAGGTCGAAGGCGCAATCATATGGACCGCCTCCCTGACTTGCTCCCGGCCGGAATCGCTTGGCTCATTTTTTCTGCCTTCCCAATAACATGATCGATCGCCGAAACCAGGGCGTCGGCACCGAGCGCACCGGCGGTCACTTCAGTGGCGTCGTTACGTCTGTTGCCGCTGGAGCACGTGAACTCGACTTCGATTTTCCCCACCATGCCGCGACTGCTATGAAAAATAGAGAGCCTCAACTTTCAATGTTCCATTGCTTCTGAAACCCCTCACTCATTAGCCCGAATTCCCTTCAAAATCTCTTTCAATTTCCTCAGATTCGATGCTGCAGCCGCCTTGTCCTTCGCATCGCCTGCGGCATCCAGTCGTTCCGCCAGGGTGGCAACGTACTTGCCGGAGGTTTTGATTTGCGCCATTTTTCCGGCGGGCAAAGAACCTGAATGACTGGGCAATGCCGCCACCAGATCGCGGATCGCGAATGCGTGATGGTGCAGTTCCTCAAGCTTGCCGGTTTGCATCAGCGTGTCCAAGACTGCGGTTTCTTTATCTATCGCTTGCCAGATGGCGGTGCTGGTCGCCGGTATCTGTACCGGGGTCGCTGCGCTGGCGTGCGCCGGTAGAGCGACGGTTGCGGTGGCGAGCAGGGTGGCGGTCAGTGCTGCGGCGAGGGTTAGCTTGAGGTTCATGACGCTTTCTCCATGGACAAGGTTGAATGGCGGTGCTGACGCTGTTCGCGCCAGCGCTCGATGCGCTGGTACACCGTCGGCACGACGATCATGTTGAGGAAGGTGGAACTCACCAGACCGCCCAATACCACCTGGGCCAGCGGCTGCTCCAGTTCCTTGCCGACGGGCGAACCCCACAACAGCGGGATCAGTCCCAATGCCGCGGTGGCCGCCGTCATCAAGACGGGCACCAGGCGGTCGAGGGTGCCTTGCACCACGACTTCCTGCAACGGCTTCCCTTCCTTGCGCAACTGGTTGTAATGGGTGACCAGGATGATGCCGTTGCGGGTGGCGATGCCAAACAGCGTGATGAAGCCGATCACCGCGGCCACGCTCAGGTTCGCTCCCGCGAGATAGAGCGCGACGATGCCGCCGATCATCGCTAGTGGCAGATTGAACAGCACCAGCAGGGCCTCGCGGAAGCTGCCGAAGACCTTGTAGAGCAGGATCACCGCGCCGAGCAGGGCCAGGGCGCCGAAGCGCAGCAGCGTCTGGTTGGCCTGGCGCTGGCTTTCAAACTGGCCGCCGTATTCGATGTGGTAGCCCGAGGGCAGTTT
>JAJYXA010000374.1 GCA_021791235.1 Pseudomonadota bacterium | reverse complement strand
GGCCGGCGTGCCGAGCCCGGTGATCCATGCGGCGCGCCGCCATCTGCGCGAACTCGAGGACGCCCAGCTGCAGCCCGGCCCGCAGGGCGACCTGTTCGCCGCGCATCTCCCCAACGACGCCCCGCCGCCTCACCCCGCGCTCGACCAGCTGCGCGAGCTCGATCCCGACACCCTCACGCCGAAGGCGGCGCTGGACATGCTCTACGCCCTCAAGGCGCTGACTGACACCGCGCCATGAAAACCCTGCGGCTGGATACGTCTGAACTCGGCCTCGACTTCAATGCCGCACTGAAGCTGGCGACGGCCATCGCGCAGCAGCGGCTGGATGACGACACCATGTTGTTGAGCTGGTACGACCGCGAACGCGATCTCGAATCGCCGGCGGGCGTGAGCGAATGCCATGAAGGTTGCGCCACCAAGGGCTCGTGGGACTATGCGCTCAACCGTGGCGCACGGCTGGCAGTGGAGTTCGATTCCGGGCGCTATACCTTCTGTTTTCTGTAAGATGCCATCGACCCTCCCCGTCAGAGGATCCACCGGAATTTGCCACGTTCGAATTCCGGTCACGGGGATACCACAAACCTGACCAGACACCGACATGAATCAGAGCGAAATGCGCATTGAAGCCGCGGAGGTGAGCCGCGTTGCCGACGAGGAAGCCATCCTCAACGAACTCCTGCCGCTGAAGCACGCAACGGTGCTCGAACTCGGATGCGGGAAAGCGGACAAGACCCGCGTGGTTGCCCGGCAGGCCGCCTCGGTTTTCGCGCTGGAGGTGGACCGGATACAGCTCGCGAACAACCAGGCAGCGGAAAATCCGGACAATGTCCGGTTCGAGTTTGGCGGCGCCGAGAACGTCCCCGCTGCAGACTCGAGCTTCGACATCGTCCTGATGTTCAAGTCCTTGCATCACGTCCCGATCGACCTGATGGACGACGCATTCTCCGAAATCCGCAGGGTATTGAAACCGGGTGGCCTGGCCTATATTTCGGAACCCGTTTATGCCGGCGACTTCAACGACATCCTGCGGCTGTTCCACGACGAGAAGGCGGTCAGGGAAGCGGCGTTTGCAGCAGAAGTCAGAGCCATTTCAACGCAGCGGCTGTCCCTCGTATCGCAGACATTCTTTCTGCAGCCGATGCACTTCGACGATTTCAGCCAGTTTGAAAACCGGATTCTCAAGGTGACCCATACCGATCACAGCTTGTCCCCCGCACTTCACGATGCCGTGCGTGCGAAATTCGACCGGCACATGACGACCGGCGGGGTGAATTTTCACATGCCCATCCGGGTCGACCTGTTCAGAAAAATCGGTTCATAGCGGACCGGGGCTTGGATGTTTCCCTGCTACATAACACTCGAGCTTTGAAGCCTAGTCAGCCACAACCCGAACAGTCTGCCCTAGGCACCGTACCGTCTGATTCGCCCGTATTTTAGCCGTCTTGCGACTTTCGGGCCGGCCATCGACGGTGACTTCACCGTTGGCAATCATGAGCTTGCCCTGCCCGCCGCTGTCAGCGATGCCGGTAAGTTTGAGCAGATCGCAGAGCGCGACGTGTTCGCCGCGCAGTTTGAATTCCAGTGTATCCATTCCTACGCGCCGCGCCGCCGCCACAGATAGCGGTAGACGAAGCCCGGATAGGCAAATACCACGAACAGCGAGGCGTTGACCACGTAGAACTCCCAGTCCTGATGCTGGATGTCGCCCAGATTGCTTTCCAGCAGGCGCGCAATGCCACCGACCGCAAAAAACAGAATCACCAGTTCCAGCAGCCGCCAGGCGAAATTCTTGGCGCCTGTTTTGGGCCGGATGACGAAGAAAATACGCTCGACGAGGAAAGGCAGGTTGGCGGCGATGAACGCCAGAATCAGCAACAGGGTAGTGGAAAAATTCACGGTGGATCCGAAAAGCTAGGTAACGCCGGAGCAGACCCGCTCCAGCACGGTTTGGTTCAAATATTCCGGTTCAGAAAGACGCATGGATGGCGTGAATACACACTGCCATCAGCGGCTGCGGCACGATCCCCAACGCCAAGATTGCCAGCCCGTTGACCGACATGACGACACGCGCATCGGGGCTGGCGGTGATCGGTGCGGTGTCGAGGGGCGCATCAAAATACATCAGCTTGACGATGCGCAGATAGTAGAACGCACCGATCAGCGAGAACAGTACGGCGGCCACCGCCAACCATACATAGCCGATCCCGACCACGGCCTGCAGCACCGACAGTTTGGCATAGAAACCCACCGTAGGTGGCACGCCTGCCATCGAGAACATCAACAGCAGCATCAGAAAAGCCAGCCACGGGCTGCGGCGGTTCAGGCCCTTGAAGTCGTCCAGCTGATCGGCTTCGAACCCGGCACGCGACAATAGCAGAATCATGCCGAAACCGCCCAGGCTCATCAGCGCATACACCAGCACGTAGAACATCGCGCTGCCGTAGCCGTTCTGTGAACCGGCCAGAATGCCCAGCAGCATGAAGCCCATGTGCGAGATGGTCGAGTAGGCGAACATGCGTTTCAGGTTGCTTTGCGCGATGGCCGCGACATTGCCGAGCGCCATCGACAGCACGGCCAGGATCACTAGCATGTCGCGCCAATCGCCCACCTGCGATTCCAGCCCTTGCCCCAGGATGCGGATCACAAAGGCAAATGCGGCAATCTTGGGGGCGGAGCCGATAAACAGCGTCATTGCGGTCGGCGCCCCGTGATAGACGTCGGGTATCCACATATGGAACGGCACTGCGCCAAGCTTGAACGCCAGCCCGGCGACAATGAAGACGATGCCGAACACCAGCGGAATACGCAGGTCGGTGCCGTCCTGCAGGGCAATGGCCATGTCGCCCAGCCCCAGCGAACCGGTGACGCCGTACACCATCGACATGCCATAGAGCAGCATGCCCGACGCCAGCGCGCCCAGCACGAAGTATTTCATCGCCGCCTCGGTCGCCACGCTGGAATCGCGCTGCAGCGCCACCATGGCGTACAGCGACAGCGACAGCAGTTCGAGGCCGAGGTAGAGCGTGAGGAAGTGGCTGGCCGACACCATTACCATCATGCCCAGCAGCGCAAACAGCGCCAGCACGAAAAACTCGCCCTTGTAGAGCCCCCGCACGCGCAGATAGTCGCGCGAATACACCAGCACGACCGCCACCGACAGATAGAGAAACAGCTTCAGCACGTCGGACAGCGGATCCTCGACGATCAGCCCGCCCAGGGCCAGCACCGGCAGGCTGGAGAAGTCGCGCACGGTGAGAAGCGTCGCACCGGCCAGCGTGACCAGCGAGAGTACATAGGCCAGATAGCGCTTGCTGTCGCCGACCGCGGCGTCGATCACCAGAATCAGCGAGACCATGGCAAGCACGAAAATCTCTGGGAAAACAGGCGCGAACTGCATGATGGCGTGTCTCATCCTGGAACCTTAAGGCAGTTTGCTTTGGGCGACGTGCGCCAACAGGTCGACCACCGACGCGTGCATCACATCGGTGAACGGCTTGGGATACAGGCCCATGGCGAGCACGCAGACGGCCAGCACGCCGAGCAGCAGGATCTCGCGCGGGTTGATGTCGGTCATTTCTTCCACGTGTGGGTTGCTGACGCTGCCGAACACGACGCGCTTGTACATCCACAGCGTATAGGCCGCGCCGAGGATCAGCGTGGTGGCGGCAACGAAGGCGAACCAGAAATTGACCTGGATTGCCGCCATGATGACCATGAACTCCCCGACGAAACCGCTGGTCGCCGGTAATCCGGCATTCGCCATGGCGAACAGCATGAAGAAGGCGGCGAACACCGGCATCCTGTTCACCAGCCCGCCGTAGTCCTTGATCTGGCGCGAATGCAGGCGGTCGTACATGACGCCTATACAGAGGAACAGCGCGGCCGAGACGAAGCCGTGCGAGATCATCTGCACCAGGCCGCCTTCAAGACCGAGCGGGTTGAACATGAAGAAGCCGAGGGTGACGAAGCCCATGTGGGCGATCGAGGAATAGGCAATGAGCTTTTTCATGTCGGCCTGCACCAGCGCGACCAGACCGATGTAGGCGACCGCGATCAGCGACAGCAGGATGACGAACCAGGCGAGTTCGTGGCTGGCATCCGGCAGGATCGGCAGGATGAAGCGCAGGAAGCCGTAGGCGCCGACCTTGAGCGTGATCGCCGCCAGTACCACCGAACCGCCGGTGGGCGCCTCGACGTGGGCATCGGGCAGCCAGGTATGCACCGGCCACATCGGCACCTTGACGCCGAACGCCAGCAGGGAGGCGAAG
>JAJYXA010000234.1 GCA_021791235.1 Pseudomonadota bacterium | reverse complement strand
GTTGGCCGACAATCAGGCGGGGTGGGTGACGTTCAGGTTGCTGGCTACGGACAGCCGCCCGACGGACACACCCGGCTTTTGAGCAGGCCATCTGAAATCCATACCACCAGATCGTCGAATTCCCCGCTGGCACTATCGGCCTTGGTCGGGGCGCGGCTGACGAAGCCGGTGTCGGCGTCGGTGTTTTCCAATTCATCCGGGCTAGTTTCGAGGGGGGGGGCGGGCGTTGGGCTGCCTTCAGCGATGTTTATGTTGCGCGCTCCTCTGCTGTTCGGTCCGTAGGAAACCAGCACCGCCGGCACATTGCTTGCCACCGTGCCGGTGCCACAGCCCCCCGCACCGGTGATGCAGACGTGGTTGTTACCCGTGCTGGAGTTGGAAAAACCGGTTGACGAATTTCCGTACATGGTCGCTGCCGGGATGTCCGTCAGGCTGTAATGCAGACGGTTGCCCCAGGCATCCTGCGCGGCTGTGCCTAAAGTGACCCACGGCAGGTGACCGGCGGAAGCGGCGCAGCGGCCCACGTTGGAACCCGTCTTGTAGCGGTCTTCCACGCCATTGTTGATGTCTCTTAGACCATCCACACCGTCGTTGTCCTGATCCGGTTCCGGGTCTGCGCCATTCAGATCAGGGCAGGGTAAATAATGGCGAGGGCTGATGGTGAGCGTAGCTGTGCCCGTTACGAGCGGGGGGCACAAGTTGGTCGGGCAGGTCGTGGCGGGGGGACTGTCAAGGGCACCGGACGTATAGGCGCATGTACATGTGGTGGTTGTATGGCTCATGGTATAGCCGATGATTGCCTCCCGTGCCTCCTCCAGCGTCTTGTTGGTCTCCGCAATCCGCCGCGCCTGGATCTGCGCCGATAGCGGCACCGCCAGCCCGCCGATCAGGATGGTGACGATGACCAGCACGATGGCCAGTTCGATCAGGGTGAAACCGCGCTGGGCCGTCATGGTGACTCCTTTACGCCGGGCTCGGCTGGGCGGGGGCGCAACACCTGGTAAGGTTCATACACCTTGCCGTCGGCGCGGACCTGGCCGGGCTTCAGGCCGGCCACGCCAGATGCGCCGGCCTGCGGCCGGCCGTTGACCCAGCTCGTGCCGCTGCCGTCGGAACGGACGACCATGCCGTCGAAGCGAACAGGGGGCGGGGCGAGCGCGGGATCGGCCTGCCTGACCTGGGTGACGTTGCGGGCGCGCGCGGCTTCGAGCTGGGCGCGCTGGGCGGGAGTGTAGAACAGGCGCCCGGGTGAGTCGCTCGCCGCAAACCCCGAACCACAGAGACACAGAGACACAGAGAAAGCCCAGATTGAATGGTGATGCCCCATCCCGTGCCGAACGGGTTTGCTGTTCTCTGTGCCTCTGTGTCTCTGTGGTGAACAGGTTTTCATCGCACTTCCTCGGTCGCTGTCGCAACAGTAAACCACAGCAACTCGCACTCGGCATCGAGTTCGGGGCGGTTGACCGCCTGGGGCGGGGTGTCGGCGAGGCGGCTCAGACGGCACCGGTCCGCGCGGAACAGGCCGGGCGCGCGGAGGCGCAGGGCCTCTAAAAAACGCGGCAGGTCGGTTTCCACCAGCAAGGGCATTTTCACCACCATGCGGGTTTGCTTGAGCGGCAGCCCGCCGGCCAGGGCGGGCGGGGCGGCAGCGCGCGGCGACAGGGTATAGGTGAGGCCGTATAGTCGGGCGTCCCGATTGGCAAGCTGCACGGCCTCGATCCAGGCGAGGCGATTTTCCTCGCCGACGAATCCCCGCGCAATCAACGCGCGATAGGCATCGAGATGCCGGGCGATCAGGCGTGCGTCCGTGCGGCCCTGTTCCTGGCGCGCGCGGGCGGCATCGAGCAGGGCCTGCCGGCGCTGCAGTTCGGCGCGCGCTTCCGTGTCCCGCATGCTGCTCCAGAAAATGCCGGCGGTGGACAGCGAGACCGCGGCGAGCAGCAGCAGGAGCGATGTTTTGAGCGAGGCGATCGGCGGGTGGCTCATCATGGACGTAGCTGGATGCTCAGGCTGAAGCGGGTCTCGTCAGGCACGGCTGCGCCTGTGGTCTTGCCGGTCAGGGTGGCGGTGGGGGCGGTGTCGACAGGGCTGCTCAGCCGCTCGACCGCGGCCACGCCGGGCGTGGCGGCCAGCCGCGAGACAAAGCTGTCGATGCGCGACATGGCGGCGCGGTAGTTCCCGTCGAAGTCGCTGAGTCGTGCATCCAGCGTGATATCCGCCGTGCCCCCGGACGTGTCCTGCAGCGTCAGGGTCTTGAGCACGACGTCGGGGTGGGCCGACAGGGTTTGTCCAAGCGGCAGAAACAGCGCGTCGACGTCGAGCGGCGCACGACTCAGCTGCGCGGCCAGGCCAAGGGTCAGCGCGAGCTGATCGGGGCGCGTGGCGAGGGCCGGGAAGCCCCGCACGATGGCGGCATGGTGTGCGTCACCGCGTTGCGCTTCTGCCTGAACCTGCAATGCCTGGTCGCGCAGGTCTTGCGCGTGGAGCCAATACGCTGCGGTCAGGGTCAGTCCGGCCGCCGCGACGAGGCCGGCCGCCAGATTCAGGCCGCGCCGCCAGCGGAATTCGAGATGGCGCTGCAGCAGCTCGGGCGGCGCCAGATTCAGTTGCACGGCCTCGCCCGCAAGCGCGGCGAGCGGCGCGACCTCGGGGGTGGCGGCCAGGAAGTCGTCGGGAATGCGCAGCGCGCGCGCAAGAGAGGGCATGTCGATCAGCCGCGTGTTGAACGCCGGGTCGGCATTGAGCGGCGCCTGCGAACTGTCGAGTTGCCCGCTGGGGTCCAGCAGCAGCACATGCAGCCGGGCTTCGCGCGGCAGGATGCGCTGGCCGGTGAGATAAAGCTGCGTCTTGGCGATTTCGTCGGCCGCATTGCCCGGCAGCTGGGTGGGCGTATCGCTGCCGATCAGGCGCGAAAAACGCAACAGGCCGTTGTGATAGTAGGACAGCCGCAAGCTGTTGTTGAGGCGGCATGCCAGCAGGGTGTGCGGCTCCTGCACCCGCAGTCTGGACAGCAGATGCTGGCACGCCATCGCCAGCGGGGTGATGCCGGACAGGGGCACCCGTTCGCGGTGCAGCACGCTGAGCCACGGCGTCAGCCAGTCGGCGTCGGGCAGGGCGGCCAGCAGATAACGGTCGTCGCGGCGGCCCATCGTTTCGCGCGCCTGCCGCCAGGCGCCGGTGAAGCGCGCATTGCGGAATACCTGTTTCAGCTTGCGCGCCACGAGTTCGGCGCGCGCGCGTCCCTGCACGTGCGGCATCACCTCGCTGCGGTAATCCTCGTCCACCGTGTCGGCCACCAGCAGCGTCGGCAACTGCGCATGCCTGGCCACGACCGCGCGAAATGCCGCCAGTCCCGCTTCGGTGGCGTCGAACTCGCCCAGCCAGTGCATGTGGCCGGGACGCCAGTCGAGCACGCCGATCTGGCGTGGCGTGGCAAGCAGGATCAGGCGGTGGTCGAACATCATCCTGGAAAAAAACCATTAACCACAGAGGCACAGAGGCACAGAGAAAAAGCGAGAAATTGCAGCATGTCGTACGGCCACGCTGCGGATGACACGCTACAACTGGGTTTCTCTGTGCCTCTGTGCCTCTGTGGTGAGGGGTTTGAAATCATAACGGCAGGTTTCCGATCAGGTCGTAAACCGGCAGCAGCACCGACACCAGGATGCCGCCGAGCAGCAGGCCGAGGATGGCGGTGAGCAGCGGCTCCAGCACCCGGAGGCCGTTTTCGATCGAGTCGAGCACTTCGCGATTGTAAAAATAGGTGACATTGTCGAGCGCTTCGTCGAGCGCGCCGGTGGTCTCGCCCACGCGCAGCATGCGGATCACCAGCGGCGGAAACAGCGCCAGCGACTGGAAGCTTTCGGACAGGCCGCGGCCGTCGGCGATCTGCAGCGCGGCGCGGCGGATGCCGCCGGCGATCACCCGGTTGCCGGCGACCATCTCGCCCGCCCGCAGCGCGTCGAGCACGGTGACCCCGGAGCGGTACATCATCGCCAGCGTGTTGGTGAAGCGCGACAGCACGATCTTCTGCACGATCGGCCCGACGATCGGCAGCCGCAACTGGGTGCGGTCCCACCAGTCGCGCCCGGCCTCGCTTTTCTTCACCCACAGCGGCAGCCCGATGCCGAGCGCCAGCGCCAGCAGCAGGACGATCAGCCAGTACGAACGCAGCGCGCTCGATACTGCCATCAGGATCAGCGTCGGCAGCGGCAGCGTCACCCCCATGGTCTCGACCAGGGCGAGCACCTGCGGCACCAGATACAACAGCAGGAACAGG
>JAJYXA010000283.1 GCA_021791235.1 Pseudomonadota bacterium | reverse complement strand
GGCGGAACCCTCCAATGGGATCGCGAACCGGCAGGCGCTCGCCGACTGGTCTGCGATTTTTCAGCCGCTTTGACCCCTGGTCGATTTGTTCGGTGCTTACTTTGGGAGGACCGTTGTGCAACAGCACACTGATGTTTTCGATCTTCATGGCACGTGATCCTACTTCTCGCCGTGGGCTTGATTTCTTTGTTGAGAATAATTATCATTACTGAATCTGCTGATGAATTGCGATTGGCAGTGCCCAAGTATCCAGAGAGGAGTCAGCATCAATGAAAAGGTCTTCGCTTTATTCGGTTGCGTTATCGGCTTTCCTCCTATTTTCTGCAGCCGCACATGCGGGTGACTTTGTCCTCACCCTCAAGAACAATCAGTTCTCTCCAAAAATCCTGACCATACCGGCAGGCCAGAAAATAAAAATCATCGTGAAGAATCGGGACGCGACTCCCGCGGAGTTCGAGAGCAGCGACCTGAATCGCGAGAAAGTGGTCGGTGCAAACGGCGAAATAATCATATTCATCGGACCATTGGATTCTGGCAGTTATGGCTACTTCGATGACTTTCACCGCGATACGACAACGGGCACCATCATCGCCAAATAGCTTTTACGTTCCCACCCAGATGGGATATTCATATTATTCAGGGGAGATCGTCTTTTATGCCGTTAGCCGATATCAAAATTCTGCCTCCGTATGTCGTTGCCGCGGCCGCAGTCATTGCCTTTGCTGGCGTAATAAAGGATAGCGCCGCGGACGAAATATATTCGCCGAATACCGAATACCGAGAATTTTCGGTTGAGTACAACGGCTCCCGTAGCTTTGACCGGACTCCGAACAAGAATGGGCTGCGGGAAAGCGAAGTATCGCTTGAGGCAGGACCCCTTCCGCGATTGGAGATTGTGGTCAGCGCCATATCGTCAAGGGACCCCGGGGGTATTGCGCAACTGCAGGCGCGGGAAATAGAAGCCCGCTACCAGTTTTTCGAGCCGGGCGAAAAGTGGCTGGATGCCGGAATATTGGTCGCCGATGATTTTGCCGCTCAAAGCGACGCGCCGGACTCATTGGAGGTCAAGTTGTTGCTGCAGAAAGATATCGGCAGGTTCACCAGCACGGCCAATATCGGCTTCGCTCAGAATATCGGAAAGCACTCTGCGCATACCGGCGGTCCGGATTACGTTTTCCTCTGGAATACGCGCTATCGCTACAGTGCCGGGTTCCAGCCTGGCATGGAGGTACAAAGCGATTTTGGGCAGGGGCATCAGCTCGGCAGTTTCAATAAGCAGGAGCACTACGTTGGCCCGGCGCTCTATGGAAAACTCTTCGGACCCCTGCCGCTCGGTCAGGCGATAAATTATCAGCTCGCCTACTTATTCGGCGCAAGCGATGCGGCGGCTCGAGGCATCGCAAGAGCGCTGGTCGAATATGAAATGCACTTTTGAGGCAAACAGACATGCTCGCAACGCTCATCATCGTATTTCGTGAAGTCATTGAAGCCGGGTTGGTGATCGGCATCGTTCTGGCCGCCACGCGTGGGGTACCGCGGAGAAGCCTTTGGGTCGGCGGCGGCGTCGTGGCGGGCATAGCAGCTGCATGCGTGGTGGCGGCATCCGCGGATGCTATCGCCAACATGATGGCGGGTAGCGGACAAGAACTGCTCAATGCCTCGGTAATGGCTATCGCAGTATTGATGCTGACCGGTCACAATGTCTGGATGGCGCGCGAAGGCCGCCATATGGCGCAGGAAATGCAATCGTTGGGGAGCGCCGTCGTCACGGGGCAGCGATCTCTGACCGCGTTGGCCGTCGTAGTGGCTGTTGCGGTTCTCCGCGAAGGATCGGAAATCGTGCTGTTTCTATATGGCATTGCATTGTCTGCAGGCAGCACGGCAAATTCGATGTTCCTCGGAGGTGCTATCGGCCTTGCACTTGGCGCCGTCGTCAGCGCCACAATGTATTTTGGCTTGATGCGTATTCCGACGCGACATCTGTTTGCGGTTACGAGCTGGCTGATCGCGCTTCTTGCGGCGGGCATGGCTTCGCAGGCGATGGTGTTTCTCCAGCAGGCGGGGTTGGTGACGGTGCTCTCGCATGTGGTTTGGGATACGTCCGGCACACTTTCGGACGGTAGCCTAGCCGGGAAAGCCTTGCATACACTGGTCGGGTACTCCGATCGTCCCACGGGCATCCAGCTTGTCGTCTATGCCGCGACGCTCACGTCAATCTTTACCTTGATGCGATTGTTTGGTCGCCCTCCGCAGTCGTCAAGGCATGGCCAACAAAATCAACGCGACATTTGCAGCGCTTGAACTGAAGCGCTGAGAGTCAAACGAGATCAGATGTCTGGGCGTTCATTGGCTCTCCGCGAGGTAGGCGTCGAGGCGCTCGAACGTCCCGCCCCAGCCTTGAACTCGCGGCGGTCGGCGTCGGTCTTGAAACCGTGCGGCCCCACCAGTGGACGATCTCTTTCGGGTCCGCCCATGCGCGCCAGACCCGCGCGAGCGGGGCATCGATGAGGCGGGTGATCACGATCTCGCGATCGGAGTCGATCTGCTGCTTGGCTGTATTCATGTCGGCCTTGGGCAGCCCGATTGCACAAGGGAGGAGCTCCACGTCGCCGTCGATTTCGATATTCACAAGGGTGCTGGCGTAGGTCAACTCCGACGCGAATGCATCACGCAGGCTAAAGATGCCAAGTGGCTGGTGCTGAGAATCGATGACAGGATAATAATCCAGGCTGAGCTCCTTCATCGTGTAGAGCGCGTGAATGACGGACCTGTCCGGTTTCGCACAAACCGGCTTGCGGATCATGATCGATTCGACGGCGACCTACCTGTCTTGGATCCGTCGCCGTGGCAACAACCTTCCGCACGATGTCCTCCGCAGTGATGATTCTCAAGAGGCCGCCGTTGTAAAGTACCAGCGCGCAGCCGCAACTCACCTTATCCATGAGGCGAGCTACCTTACGCACCGCGTCGGTAGATAGCACCGACGCGGTGCGTCCTGTCGAGACCGCCGATGCGACGGTACGTTCCGGTACGTTCCGCGAAAAGCGCCTTGGAAATGGGCTGTCGGACCACCGTGTGGTGGCTTGTATCGCGAACAGCGGTCATCGGGGTCTCCGGGGACTGATGATGGACTACTCCTCGTTCGGATCGACGTATTCCTTGGGCAGGTGGTGGGCGATGCCCTTGTGGCAGTCGATGCAGGTCTGGCCCGCGGCCTTCGCCGCCATGTGCTTCTTGTACGGCGTCTGCTTCTGCAGCTCCGAACTCATGGCGTCGAAGTTGTGGCAGTTCAGGCATTCGCGCGATCCCCCCGCCTTCATGCGCGCCCATTCGCGCGTCGCCAGTTCCATGCGGTGGGACTCGAACTTCTCCTTGGTGTCCACGTAGCCGGTCAGCTTGCCCCAGATTTCTCGGCTCGCCTGGATCTTGCGGATCATCTTGTGCGTCCAGTCCTTCGGCACGTGGCAGTCGGAGCAGATCGCGCGCACCCCGGTGCGGTTCTGGTAGTGGATCGTCTCCTTGTATTCCTGGTAGACATTGTCGCGCATCTCGTGGCAGCCGATACAAAACTCGAGCTTGTTGGTCGCCTCCATGCCGGTGTTGAAGGCGCCCCAGAAGATGATGCCCGAGAAGAAGCCCACCACCAGCAGCGCCAGCAGCGAATACTTCGCGCTCGGCTTCTTCAGTGCGCTCCAGTAGCGCGCCATCGCGCCGGGATTTTCGTTGTGCATTTCAGACTGCTCCGTCGATTCGAGAAAAAGCCGGGGCCTCAACAACGGCCCCGGAACCATCACGCTCGGTACTGAGGAGATACCGCTCGCAACAAACCTATTGCGAAAGAATCCACTGCACGAGGTTCTTGATCTGCGCCATGTCGTGCGGCGGCGAGGTCTTGACGATCTTGTGATCCTCTTCGTGGCCGTCCGGGAACTTGGCCTTCTCGCCGGAGGTGATGTGGTGGATCAGCTTCTCCTCGGCATCGGCCTTGCCCTTCAGCTTCTCGGCGACCTTGTGGTACGCCGGGCCGTCCTTGCCCTTCGTGATGGCGTGGCACTTGAAGCAGTTGTTCTGCCGCGCCAGTTGCTTGGCAGCGTCGGCGTCGACGGCAAAGGCCGCCGGCGCGAACGCAAGAATGACGGCAATCGAGCCTAAGCCCGTTACTGCATGGCGAATCATGGGTCTCACGTGAATTCTCCTGTCAGGTTGCTACTAGGTTTTCGCTATATCTACTACGCAAATTCACCGCGCAAAACCGCGGCCTTAACCTCCGGTTACGGGCGGAAAGAACGCCACTTCATCTCCGTCCTCGATCACAGCGTTCAGGGAAGCCAACGCCAGATTGACCGCGATCCGCAAGTTCTTCGTACTCTGCACTGCCGACCAGACGTCGCCCCGGGCGGCGAGATGATCGCGCAGTCCAACCACCGTGACGATGTCTTCGGGGAGGGCGATCCGTTCCCTGGCGGTACCGAGCGTCTCGCGCAGTGCGGCGAAGTAGCAGATGGTTATCATCGCAAGTTCGACACTTCTATCCGCCCGTGGAAGACATGAAGCGGACCACCCCCTGCGGCCGTTCGCGGAACTCGTGGCGCCACGGTTTGCTGCGCAGGGCGTCCAGCAGCGCCGCCTCCAGTTCCGCGTCGCTACGGTGCGTGCGCAGCAGCGAACGGAAATCCACCACGTCGTCCTGGCCCAGGCACAGGTACAGCATGCCATCCACGCCCAGGCGCACCCGGTTGCAGGTCTCGCAGAAATGCTGGGAGATGGGCGTGATAAAGCCGATCTGGAAGCTTCCGGCCGGGGACACCAGGTAGCGGGCCGGCCCGCCGCCGGGCACCAGGCCATCGACCAGACCGAAGCGCCGGCGCAGGCGCTCGCGCACCGGGCGCAGATCGAGATAGCCGGCGTTGCGCCCGGCCTCGCCCACGGGCATCGTCTCGATCAACCGCAGCACGAAGCGCCGTTCCATACAGTAGGCGGCCATCGCCGCGATATCCTCGTCCGTCGTGCCGGCCAGCGCCACCATGTTGACTTTGATGAGGCGGAAGCCCACCGCCCTCGCAACTTCGAGGCCTTCGAGCACTTGGGGCAGCACGTCGCGGCGGCAAATGGCGTGCACCCGCTCCCGGTCCAGGGAATCGAGGCTGACGTTGAGCCGCGTTACGCCGGCCGCGCGCAGCGGCGCCGCGTATTTCGCCAGTTGCGTACCGTTCGTCGATAGGGACAGGTCTTCGATGCCGGGCAGCGCCGCGAGACGGCGGGCGAGTTCGGGCAGGTTCTTGCGCAGCAGAGGCTCGCCGCCCGTGAGCCGTATGCGCTTCAAGCCGAGGCGCGCGAACACCGCGAGCAGCCGCTCGATCTCGTCGAAATTCAGCCGATGGTCGAAATTTCCGTAGCCCGTGCAACCCTCGGGCATGCAGTAGGAACAGCGCAGGTCGCAGCGATCCGTGACCGAGAGCCGAAGATAATCCACGCGACGACCGAACCCATCCTTCAACATGATTACTGGTCGCCTCCATACCGGCCTTGATTCATTCCCAATTCCCCCAGTTCGAAAAGCCAGTTGTTCCGGGCGGTGCCGGCATGCACCGGTCAGCAGCCGCAATCCGCTTCTACCGAGATGCCCGTCTGGGCCGAAGCTTTCTCGCCGTTTTCGTCTTCCACGCGCAGGATCACCACATACAAGCCCTGGGTGAAGACATGCGCAGCTTCCTTGGTCGTGGCCGAGTCGCCATCGCCGAAATCCCATTGGATGGACTTGATTTTTCCGCTCCCGCCGCCGGTGAGTGCCTTGAAGTTCACCTTGAAAGGCGTACTGCCGCGACGACTGGCGACTCCCCCGATCTTGGCGACGAGCTTGCCGCCGACGGCGCCGACCTCTTCCACCAGCAGGCTGCCGCCCATATCCTTGGAAACCTTGGTCAGGGACTGCTTGATCTTGTCGTCCATGGGCCTTACGGCATCCTTGGCCGGCGTGCCGCCGCTGGTTACGCTCGTCTGCTGCCCGTCGTCGACACGCAGGCGCTCATTGCCCACGTCCGCCACCACGCGCCCCAGCAAAGTCCAGTCCGTGTAGCTCTTCTTGTCGGCGTCGTAGGCCAAGGCAAACTCGGCACCCTGGGCGCGCACTTCGAGATCGCCCATGCGGATCTTCATCTCCATGAACAAATTGTCGGGCACCTGAGCCTTGACGAAAATGCGTCCCTTCTCCAGGTCGAGCAGCGTCTTCTCCATCTTCTTCTCGAGGTCGAAAGACACGCCGGCCACTGCGATCTCGGTATTCGGATAGGCCTTCACCATGCTGCCGTTGGACCACTGCAGCAGCGCGGCGGACTTGTCTCGCACGATCAGGCGGTCGCCCCGCTCGAGCAGGTCGCCTTCCTTGGCCGGCGTGGCGGCCTTGGCGCCGCTCTTGAGGACTTCCACTGTGCCGTCGCTCTGGGCGATGCGCACGGTCGGGTCGTCGTCGGCCCATCCCAGCGCGCTCCACATCAGGAAAATTGCTATCGCTACGTATCTCATGATTGCTTCCGTTCCTTTGATCGATGACACAGTTAGAATCCTCCGCCTCCGGTACAGCCCGTCTTCATCGCGTCCACCGTAATGCTCGCCTTCTTTACGAGCCCAGCCGCGTCCGTCACGGTCAATACGACGTTGTAATACCCCGGCCGGAGACTGAGTTCCGGCAGTTCCTGGCCTTCCTCCTTCTGGCCGCCGCCCAGGTCCCAGACGAGGCGCAGCGGCGGCGTCATGCCCGTGACGTCGGCCCGCAGATCGAACAGAGGCAGCAATTGATTGGTGCATAGCTGCTGCGCGATGATGCTGACGTCCGGCCCCGGCGCCTGCGCCGCGGCCGGCAGGCCGGGCAAGCCGGCTAGGCACGCGACGAGGAAGAGGAGCACAGTTGACTTCATGATCAGAACTCATAGTCAGAACTTGAGTTCGGCGCCCACCACGAGCTTGACCGCACGGTTGGGATTGCTGCCGTCCGCCTGAGCATAGGCCGCGCCCGGACGGAAGTAGCCGAAGCTGAAGAAGCCGTCGACATTGCGCACCAGCGGGAAGCTGCCGTTGAGGTCGAACTCCGTGCCGACGTCGCGCGTCGTGCGCGTCGTGCTGGCGGTGCTCGCGGCGCGGCCGAAGCCCGTGCTCCAGTCGAACACCGGGCCGGCGCCGGCGAACACCGCTTTGGTGGCCCACATCCGGGTAATGGCAGGCGTCAACTTCAAGCCGTGGCCGGGTTGGAACGTCATGTCGAACTTCGCGTAGGTGATGTTGGACAGGTTGCTGTCCCAGAAGAAATAGCCGGCGCGCAGGTTCTGGCTGAAGATGTTGCCGAACATGTGCCGCTCGCGGCACAGGAACAAGGCGTTGAAGTTGTGCAGCGTCCCCGTGTTGGCATCGTCGGTGCCGTTGCCCGAGCCACGGCCGAATTCGAGCCCGAACGACGTGCGGCCGAGTCCGCCTGCACGGCCCAGGTCGCGCTCGCCCCTGCCGTAGAGCGCGTAGGCGTCGATCTTGCGGTCGCGCGTGATGTTGCCGGTGAGGGACACGGCTTCGGCGTCGAACTTCCACGGCTTGCCGTCCGAGGAAAACGCGACACCCAGCCAGCGCGGCTTGAAACCGCCGTCGCGCGGCGTCGTGGCGGCGTTGAAATCCTTGTCCAGGTTGAGGTCGGCGTCGGCCGCGGTCCCGCTGTCGGCGACCTGAAGCAGGTAGGGGCGCACCCGAACCGTATGCGTCGGACGGACGTCGAGATCCAGGTAGTAGGCGCCGAGCTTGGTGGAGCCGCCGACCAGTTCGGTGCGGATGCCGGCCGGCGGGCCGCCGGTCTGGCGGAACGCCTGGTAGCTGCTCCATCCTCCCGCCGGGGCGAGGTAGCCGACATTGGCGATCGTCTGGCCCCAGCCCGGATTTCCCAGCGGATATTGCAGGCGCAGCGCGTCCTGCGGTCCGTCGAGAACGATCGAATGGCCGGCGTCGAAGTTCTGGCGGCCCACCCGCACCATCACGGGGCCCGTGTATTGCACGAAGAGTTCGCGCACCAGTTGGCTGTTGACGGTCAGGAACTCGCCCCAGCGCGTCTGCGTTCCCTCGCTGTCTTCCTTCCAGTCGTAGACGAAATTGCCCTGGTCCAGCGTCAGCCGTGTAAGAAAGGATTCGTAGCTCGCATCGAGCGTGAGCTGGAAGCGCTGATCGAAATAGCTGGCCGTGTCGTAGGCCCACTGCTGGTTCGGGTTGTTGAGGTTGAAGTTCTTGTTCGAGTTGTACTGGACCTTGTACTTGCCGGTCAGGTCGAACTTGAACTTGCCTTCGTTCTGCTCTGCCACTTTGGCCGCTTCGGCGGCGTTCTTGCGCGCCTGGGTCTCGAGCACCGTCAGGCGGCGGCGCGCTTCGTCGTCGCGCCCCTCCGGCTTCTTATCCACTTCCGGCTCGTCCCATTCGCCTCCCGCTGCAGCAGGCTTGGGGGCCGCGGCGGCGGCCTTGACCGGGCCGCCGCGCTTGGCCAGCTCCTCCTGCAGCCGGCCGTTCTCGGCCTTGAACTGCGCGACCGTGGCTTCTAGGTCCGCCAGCCGGCGCAGGATCTCGGCTTCGACATCCTTCCTGGCGACGGCCGGCTGCTCCGCCTGAGCGTTCCCGAAGACTAGGGTGGCGGCCATCAGTCCCGGCAGCCAGCGTTTGTACGTCCTTTCCACGATCGATCTCTCCACGTTCGCTACTTGTCGGCTTCCGGCCTGCCATAGAAGGTCTTGATCTTGCTGCTGGGACCGTGGCACTCCACGCATACGAGTCGCTTCAGGTTGGGCTTGTAGGGATGCGGCCCCTGCGTGCTCAGCGCATTGATCCTAGTGAAATCGGCGGGCCCGGCAGCTTTCCAGATCTGCTTCTTCCAGTAGCTCCGCGGGAAATTGAAATAGCTCGGGTGATAGACGCCGCCCTTGACGAACCAGCCTTCCTTGTCGGGCGGGCTGTAGTCGGGGTCGTCCGACGGCGGCGTAGGCTGGATCATCTCGTGGCAGGTCAGGCAATTGCGGTTCTTGCCCTGGTAAGCGGTCTTCTTCGAGGTTAAGTGCCGGACGTGCAGATTGGGTATGTTCTTGCGACCCGTCTTCACCTTCATGATGCTCTTGTGACATTCGAGACAACCGCCGTTCTTGTCGTCGCCGGAGAAGTCCGGAACCTTGCCTGTCGCCGGTTTTGCCACGGCCTTCGGCGGCCAGTCGATGGGCGACTGAGGGTCGGCCGGTCCCATTGCCAGAACCGACGCCGACGCCAGCGCAAGGCATGCCGCGCCAATCAATTGCACACGCATACGTTCCTCCCTTCGGAACGGATTTCCTCGGCCAATCCAGGCACGAACGCCCGTTCGGCATCCAGAAAATCCTTGGTTAGACGGGACAGCGCCCGGTAGAGGTCAAGCGTCGCCTGCGCGACGATTCTTTCGCAAAGCGCCTGGTACCAGCGCAGCAGATGCCCTTCCAGGAAGCCGCGCTGGAATTCGATGCACTTGCCCAGGCCTTCCCAGTTCTGCTCTTCCCAGAATTGCGCCTCGATCTCGCAAAGGAACTTCATGAATTCGAGTTCCACGCCGACGTAATCGGCCAGTTCCAGGCAGTCGTCGGTGAACCGGACCGCGGCCATGTCGTAGAAGCGCTGCACCTCGACCGTGACATGCCCGCCCACGCGCTGGCTCGAGTCGAGGTAGTAGGACTCGTGGGGCACCACGCCGGCAGGCAGCCCGAACAGGCCCGTGTGCTCGGCCACGATGTCGTTGTCGGGAACGTCGTCCCGTTCCATCTGCCGGAAGCACTCGGTCAGCGCGGCGGCCGCCGCCGTCAGCGCGCTGCCCGGTTCGGGCACGAAGCCGCCGGCGCGGATCTGCGCCGCCAGTTTCGGCGCCGGCGGCGCCGTGAAGAGCCCAGCCAGGAAAGCGTAGGTCTTGGCGCGCCCGGTGGCGATTTCACGCATCTGGTCAAATTTGATCACTCTGATTTCCTCCTGAGAAGAAGCGCCGCGCCATCGCTTCCCGGCGGTCGCCGGAGAGCCGACAGCTTGGGCAGAATTCCGACGACGTGTCGAGGAAGCTCTCGTGACACGCGGCGCACGTGCGCAGGGCCTCGGAGACGAGGACCCGGCGATGAGACTCGAACAGCGAGGCGAGGTCCACCGTATCGCCGACATGCACGGCCTGGTGGTAGCAGGCCGCTGCGCAGACACGACAGCCGGTACACAGCGCGGCATCGACCTCGAGCACGTAGCGGCCGTCTTCGTCACGGTGGCGAAGAGCACCGACGGGGCACAGCGTTTCGCAGACGTTGCAGCCGACGCAGGACCGGCCCACCTCCAGCCGGGCGAGCGGCACGCCGGCCGCAGGCACCACCTTGGAAACCGGATGCGCGCCTGGCAGCGCCTTCAGCACATGCAGCAACGCGGCGCGCTTGGGATTGCTCCCATGCTGCTGGACGATTTCGCGGAACGGCGGCGGAGCCTCCGCGGCGACGGCCTCGTCAGCGTGGGCCGCAGCCGCTTCGCCGCTGGCGCGCCAGTGCTCCACGACGCTGCGGAACAGGGCGCGACGCGGATTGGCTGCTTCCGGTCGAACCTCTTCCGTCCGTCCCGCTGGCACTCGCGTCCGCGCGATCCGCCCGATGCCGAGGCCCGCCGCCTCGCACAACCCCTCGGCGAAACGCACCACGCCCTCCCACTGCGGCGCCGCTTTCGCCAGCCCGCATTCCATGCAGCCCGGATCCGCCAGTTCGACACGGCTGGCTCCGCTACGCAAGGGTTCGAGAACGAGGGCTTCAGTGAGCCGGGAGAGGCAGGGCAGGACCAGATCCGCCTGCCCCTGGGCACGGGAGCAGGAGATGCGGAACCGGTCTGCCTGCCGAACCCGTTCGCGGATGCGCTGCGTCAGCTGCGCATCCCCGACCTGCGCGGCTATGGCGCCGTTCGGGCACGCCGAGACGCAGGCGCCGCAGCCCATGCAGGCGGCAGTGATCGCCGCGCCGTCCTCGGTCAGGCGGACGGCTCCGGGAACGGGGCAGACGATGGCGCACGCGGCACACTGCGACTTACTGCAGCGATAGCGCGAGCACAGGGCGCTTTCGACCCGCGCGGGCGCTTCCGGTGGAATTGCGAAGTGCTTCATGTCCATGCTCTGCCTCGTTCCTCGGTCCGCTACTCAGGCTTGGTGTACTGCACGCTGGGATGGGTGTTGGCCCCGGCGACGGCGATATTGACGCTGCGCGCGCGGCGCTCCCGGATGATCGGCGTCAACTCGTTCAGTTCGCCGAAGAACCTCACCTTGGCCGGGCAGGTATTGACGCAGGCCGGCAGCAGGCCCTTCGTGACCCGATGGACGCAGAGCGTGCATTTCTCCATGACCCGCGCCTCGGCGTTGAACTGCGGCGCGCCGTAGGGGCAGGCCCACGAGCAGTAGCGGCAGCCGATGCACTTGTCCTTGTTGATGAGGACGATGCCGTCTTCCTTGCGCTTGGTGATCGCCCCCACCGGGCAGGCCGCCAGGCAGGCCGGCCGGCCGCAGTGCATGCAGGGCATGGACACGAAGGTGACGCTGACGTTGGGCGCCTTCTTCGCATCGCGGAAGTCACCCTCCTCGATCGTGATCACGCGGTTGTAGTCGACGCCGAGCGGCGTGTTGTTCTCGGCCTTGCAGGCCATGGTGCAGGCGTTGCAGCCGATGCAGTGCTCGAGGTCGATCCAGAGCGTGTATTGCTTCGGCCCCTGTTTGGCGAAGGCACGGTCGACGACTTCGCGGGGAATGACAGGACTTCTTTCGGTCATGACGGTTTCTCCTTACAGTTTTTCCACGCGAAGCGGCGTCCCGTTGCTCTGGGTACCGCCGGACAAGGGATCGTTCATCGTGCGATCGCCCAGCACCGGGTCGGCCATGTAGAGCGGATTGATGCTGAAGCCGGTGGCGATGCGCTTGTCGACGTACTGCTGCTTGCCGTCCGCGGCCCAGGCCCTGGCGCCTGCGCCCCAGCGTCCGTACGAATTGCTCACCGAGAAGACGCCAGGCCGGATGCGGCTCGTGACGCGCACCTGCATCTTGTACCAGCCGTCGCCAAGGGAGTATTCGATGAACGGGATGTGCTTGCTCGAAGGCGACTTGACCTTCACCCAGTCGCCGGTGATGACGCCTAGCCTCTGCGCGTCGGCCGGATTCATCTCGGCGTAGTTCTGTTCCTCGATGGACGCCAGCCACAGGTTGTTCATCGTGCGGCTCTGGGTGTGCCAGGCGATCTTGTGGGTATGGAGCTGGAATGGATACGCCTTCCACAGGGCCGGATCGAGCGGCTGCTCCTTGCAGTCGATGATCGTCCGGTACTGCGGCAGGCCGTCGTAGTACTTGCCGGTCATGCTGTTCTTGTTCGCCGCCACGTGGTTCGCGTAGGTGAACAAGCCGCGCACCTTGCGGCCGCCCGAGAAGTTGATGTACTCCTCGTTACGCTCCTTGTCGTACATGTCGCCCGGGTTCTGGAACTTGCCGCCGAGCTTGACCAGGCGGCTGTTCGGATCAAGACCCGGCTCGCCTTTGAAGTCGTGGTGCTTGTAGTACTCGTTCCAGAATTGCCAGGAATTGAAAAGATCCACCCCGGGACCGCCGGCATCCTTGCCGAAGCCCGGCAGGCCGCAGCGCACGGCGATCTGGATAAAGGTGTCGTCGGCAGTTTGAACGTCCGGATGGATACCGCGGTAGTCCTTCGTCTTCGGATCGAGGCTACCCACCATCGGCTGGCGCAGTCCCGCGACGCGCGTCTTGACCGGCGGGTAGGTCTTGAAGCCGCCGATGCGCTCCAGATACTCGGTGTCCGGCAGCACGTAGTCGCACAGGGAACTGGTTTCGCCCATGTTGACGTCGACGCTGACCGTCAGGGGCATGGCCTTGGTGTCCAGCAGCGCCTCGATCACCGGCTCGTTGAACGGCACGGTATAGGCGGGGTTGTTCATGTAGTTCAGGTAGGCCTTGGTGCGATAGGGGTAACCCTTCTTCACCGAGGAGAAGAACTCGCTGACGACCGTCCGTATGGCCAGGGGATAGAAGGGCCGCGTCGAGGTCGGCTTCTTGCCCTGGTACTTGGCCTTGCTGCGGTCGATCGCAACGCCTTGCGGCTTGCGCATGTTGGTGCCATGCACGTCGCCGCCGTAATACACCATCCCGGGCATGTAGCCGCCCTTGCGGTCGATGTTGTCGACCAGGATGTTCAGGGTGACGAGCGCCTGGCCGTTCCACCAGCCGTTGGTCTGCTGGATCGGGCCGCGGAACATTTCGATCACCGGCCGCTTGGCGCTGGAGAACTGCTTCGCCAGATTCGCTAGGCTGCCCGGCGGAATATCGCACTGCGTCTCGCATTCCTCGACCGTGTGCTCCTGGGCGCGTTCGCGCAGCATGCGGAAGACGGTCTTGTACTTGACGCCTTTGATCTCGACTTCGGCGTCCAGATCCGCGGGGCCGTCCACCTCGTGGAACAGCGTCGGCTTGCCGTTCACCAGGACCACGTAGTCGGCCTGGCCGAGACCCGCGTCCCTGCCCGTCAGGTAGAGCTTGGGCTCGGTGGTGCGAACCAGATAGGTCATATCGGTCCAGTTGCGCCGGCCGGTCTTCTTGGCCGCCTGTTCATTGGGCAGCACCAGATAGTCGGCCTTGTAGGCCTTGTTGTCGATCATCCAGCGGATCATGCCGACCAGGAAGAAGCCGTCGCTGGCGGGCTTGAGGGGAATCCACTCGCCCTTGTTGGACATCCCCAGCGTCTTGGCTGCCGCAGGCGAGAGCCAGGGATCGACGACCACATGCTTGAACTCCTTGGCGTCGGGTCCCATGCGCTTCGCCCACTTCTGCAGATAGCGCGCACGGGTCTGGCCCGGATAGTCGGCGTGGGTGATGTTGGAGCCGACGCTGACCAGGAAGGTGCAGTACTCATAATCGGCGTAGGCGCCGATCTCGTAGGGCGGCACGTTGAGGAAGTGCTCGACCACGTTGTAGAAAGTGCCGGCGCAGCGGTCGCAGTGGTTCAGCATGTGCGGCACGCCAGCGGCGTTCAAGACGAAGCGCGGCGTCAGCGGCGACTGCTCGTTGCGGCCATGGGCCCAGACGAACTGGTTGCGCTTCGGCCCCCAGCCTTCCGGTGGCGCCTCGTCCATGAAATCGGAATCTTCCGGCCCGATCGGGTTGTTGTTGTTCAGGATGGACTTGAGACCCTCGACCATGCGGGTTTCCTCGCCCGTGACATTCTTGAACAAAAGCCCCCCCTCACAGATTTCCGTCAGCGCCTGATTCCAGGTGATGGTCTTCCACTTGCCCGAGCCGCGCGGGCCGACGCGCTTCAAGGGGTGCTTCAGACGGTTCGGGTTGTAAAGTGCATAAATGCCCGACTGGCCCTTCGGGCAGAGCGTGCCCACGTCCTTGCCGTCGATGCCGCCGTCGAGATCGCTCTCCTCGACCAGATCGCCCTTGGCGACGTAGTCGTAGGTGTTCGGGTGATAGGGGTTGCCATCGAGCTTGACCAGTTCGCCGTTCACGATCGTCCCCTGAATGCCACAGCCGCTGTGGCACATCAGGCAGACGCTGCGCACTATCTTGGCGTCCTGACCGACGATGTCGGGTTGTGAGCCGCTCTTGCCCAAGTGGGCCAGCCATTCCTGGGCATTCGCCGGCTGGATTTGCGCCAGCACTACGACGCTCCCCGAGACTTTGAGAAAGTCGCGCCGGGTGATTTGATTCTCAAGCAGTTTCATACCATGGTCCTCCTGAGAAGTTACAATTACCCACCCGCCACGCGCTCGTCGAGACAAGACGGTTGGTCACATTCAGTTGTCTTCCACGGGACATTTCCGATCTTCTCCCTCACATATCCCGCCGCATTGGGCATGTTGCTTGCAGCTTTGGCCACAGTGACATCCATTTCGATCACGCCTACTTCAAGTAGGGCCTTGCACAAACCAGGCCACCCTGGCAGCGGAAGTCACAACGTGATGATTAATTGGCTTAACTTTGTTGAGTCAATCATCGACTCGGCAATGAGGGAACGGCGGAATATCGATTCGGAGCGAGAAAAAAATACTTGGGTATTACGGTTTCGTAACTACTAGGCAAATTGTGTTACGTTCCCGAAACAAATTGAATCGATAAGTCCATTTATGAAAGCGATCATGTCTGCGATTTGTAACCAGATGGCTCTCATGCCACCGCCCATGAAGCGATTCATCGGCGTCGTTCTACTGACGATGGCGTCAATCTTTTCCGCCTCGACCATCGCCGCGGGCGACCCGGTTCGTCCGCTCCGCATTGGCCTGACGCCGACATTTCCGAGCGACCAGTACCGCCCGCTCGAAAAGTGGCGTCTGTACATGGAGCACAAACTCCAGCGGCCCGTGGAGTTCATCCGGCGCGACCGCTACATCGAAACGATGGATTTGCTGCGGCTGAAAAAGCTCGATTTCGCCTGGGTCTGCGACCATCCCTACGTCTATTTCAAAAAGTGGTTGCGGTTGCTGGCGGTTCCGGTCTACAAAGGGCGTCCCTATTACCAGTCCTATCTCATTGTGCCGGCAGCGGACAAGGCCACCGTTTCGCTGGCGCAGTTGAAAGACAAGGTATTCGCCTACACGGATCCGTACTCGAACACCGGCTATCTCGCAGTGCGCTTGCAACTTCAGCGGGCTGGAGAAGATCCGGCCCGGTATTTTCGTAAGACTTTCTTTGTCTGGTCGCACCGCCGGGTCCTGGAAGCCGTGGCCACCGGTCTGGCCGACGGCGGCGCCGTCAGCAGCCACGTCTGGGACACCCTGTCGATCGACCAGCCGAAATTGACGAGTGCCTTGCGCGTGGTCGCGAAATCGTCCGATTACGGCTTTGCGCCGTTCGTGGCAAGGGCTTCTGTCGACGACGAAGATTTCCAGGCAATGCAGAAACTCTTGCTGGGGATGACGGCCGACGACGATGGCAGGGCGCTCTTGAAGGAACTGAACCTGGACGGATTCATCGCCGGCGACCCGCGCCTTTATAAAAGTACCGAACGCCTGATACGGGCGCTCGGCGAAAGATGAACCCCCTGTTCAACCTCAGCTTTCGCTACAAGATTCCTCTCTGGGGCAGCCTGCTCATCATCATCGCCACGCTGGCCGTCTCGACGGCGCTGATCGCGCAGGCCTACGACGACCTGCGCAGCGACCTGATCAATAGTTCGGGCAGTCTCGGCCGAACCTTGGCAAAGACCCTTTTCACCGCCATGATCCAGGAGGAGGTGTGGCAAGCCTTCGCGATCATCCGGGCACCATTGCATGAAGAAGCGGGCAACAATCCGATTCAGCCCGAAATGATCCTGGTGGCGGATCAGCAGCAACGGATTTTTGTGTCCAGCCACCCGAAATCCGTTCCCATGCTGGCTGACATGCGCGGGTTGGGCAAGGCATACGCCCACCTCGCAAAGTTGATTGCCGCCAATTCGACGCCGGAGGCACCGATCATCGAGTTCTCGGGGGCAAAGCGTATTTACGTTGCGGTGCCGGTGGCGGAAGAAGGCGCGCGCCTGGGTACGCTGGTCATCGTTCACTCCAAAGACGTGTTCCTGCCGCGTTTCCGCGCCGTCGCCTGGCGCGGCGCCGGCATCGGCCTGCTGGTGCTCGCCGTGCTGCTGCCGATCAACTGGTACTGGGGACTGCGCACGGCAGCGCCCCTGGTCGCACTTGCCCGCAGCACCGGCGACGTGGCGCGGGGTGAGCTACAGGCGCCGCCGCCCGGCACCTACGCCTACGACGACGAACTCGGCCGCTTGTTCCAGGCCTTCGCCGTCATGGTCAGGTCTCTGCGCGAGAAAGCGCTGCTGGAAGAGGAGATGGTCCGCTCCGAGCGGCTCGCCGCCATCGGCCGTCTGTCCGCCGGCATCGCCCACGAGATCAACAATCCGCTCGGCGGCATGCTGGTTGCGCTGAATAATTTCAAGCGCCGCACCGGCAACGACGAGCGCGCGCGGAAGACCGTCGCCATGATCGAGCGCGGCCTGGCGCAAATAAGGGATACGGTAAGCGCCATGATGGTCGAGGCGAAAGTCAAGAGCCGGGATTTCGCGCCGCACGATGTCGATGACGTGCAGATGCTGCTCTCGGGGGAAATGCACAAGCGGTCCGTAAAGATGCATGTCGACAGCAATCTCGCGGAATCCGTCGCGCTGCCGGCGACGCTGCTGCGGCAAATCCTGATGAATCTGCTGCTCAACGCCGTACAGGCTTCCGCAACGGCCGATACGGTCCGCTGCACATTGCGCCATACCGGTAACGCATTCATGATCGAAACGGAGAACTCTGGCCGCCCCATCCCGCCCGAGGTGATGAACCATCTCTTCGAGCCCTTCGTCAGCAACAACGATACCGGGCACGGGCTCGGACTTTGGGTCACCTATCAGATCGTGTCGCAACTGGGCGGACAAATCGCCGTCGAGAATCGCGACAATGTGACACGGTTCTCGGTGTCGCTCCCCACCGGAGAAGCATTATGAATTCCGAGCATCTACGCCTCTGCCTGATCGAAGACGACGAACTGATGGGCGAGGCCCTGTGCGAACGCTTCGATATGGAGAACTTCGACTACGCCTGGCACAAGCTGGGACGGGACGCGCTGCTGGCATTGGGCCGCAAACATTATGACGTTGTCGTCAGCGACATCCGCCTGCCCGACATGAGCGGCGAAGACCTGTTCGTGCAATTGCGCCAGTCGCAGGCCAGCACGCCGCCGTTTTTGTTCATGACGGGCTACGGCGCCATCGACCAGGCCGTGCGCTTGCTCAAGCTGGGCGCCGCCGACTATCTCGCCAAGCCGCTCGACGTCGATGCCCTGGTGGAGCGCATACGAGAACTCGGCGGACCGCTGGAGCCGCCTGGTGCGGAAGACTTCATCCTTGGACCGTCGGGGGCGATGCGGCGCATCGAGCGTATGCTCGGGCGACTGGCCGCCTCGGACGGCACGGTGCTCATCACCGGCGAATCCGGCGTCGGCAAGGAGCGTGTGGCGCGGCGACTGCACGATCTGGGCAATGATGGCGGCGCCCGGCCGTTCGTGGCGGTCAATTGCGCGGCGATTCCGGAAACGCTGCTCGAAGCCGAGATGTTCGGCTTCGAGAAAGGTGCGTTCACGGGTGCGGCGAAAGAGCGCCGCGGCTATTTCGAGCAGGCCAGCGGCGGCACGCTCTTCCTCGACGAAGTGGGCGACATGCCGCTCGCCATGCAATCCAAGCTCCTGCGCGCCATCCAGGAACGTATCGTAACCCGCATCGGCGGCGAAACGCCGATCCGCATCGACGTCCGCCTGGTCTGCGCCACCCACGCAGACCTGCGCCAATTGGTGGAATCCGGCCAATTCCGCGAGGATCTCTATTACCGCATAAACGTCGTCCACCTGCCCATCCCGCCCCTGCGCGAACGGCGCGAGGACATTCTTTGGCTGGCGCGGCATTTTGCCGAGGAACAGTCCGGCAAGAAACACGGCCAAGCGTATACCTTCGCCCCGGCCGCCGAACGAGCCATGCTCTCGCACCCCTGGCCGGGAAATATCCGGGAACTCAAGCACTGCATCGAGCGCGCCAGCATTCTGTCGGAACGTCCCCAGCTCGGAATGGAAGCGTTGTTCGGCGATTCGCCGCCGCCGGCGCTCGGCTCGCCGATTTCCGGCGATACGCTGATTGCCCACATCGACGCCTGCGAAAAACGTTACATCGAACAAGTGCTCTCGGCTCACGCCTGGCGGGTCGGCGAAACCGCGGAAGCGCTCGGCATCAGCCGCAAGACGCTCTGGGAAAAGATGCGCAAGCACGGCATCGCCGAGCCCGCCAAGCGAGCGGGAGCCTGACGGGCTGGCCCCCCCGTCAGCGGGCGCCTTCCTTGCCCCCGGAGGTCAGGGCCAGCGCCTTGCGGATCGCTTCCGGCGCCTTCATGATGTTCATGAAGCTGTTGGAGCCCATCATCGACAGATCCGGGAAACTGGTGGCGATGCGGAAGCGGGCGTACAAGGCATAGACCTTGTTGTCCGAGACCAGGATGTCGTATGGCAGGTGCGCCGACGGCTTGAGGTCCTTGAAGTCGCCCTCGTTCATGAGGTACTTGTCGTCCATGAACTTGTTGTCGCCCGCACCCTTCATCGCCACGCCGAACAGCGTCTCCTTCTTGCCCGCGACATCGACGCGGTAGACCTTGGTGACGCTGTACTTGCCGGCCGCCAGGCCGGCTTCGACCGCATTCACCGCATCTTCGTAGCTACCGTACGTGGCGAGTTCGTTCGGCTCGTTGAAGTATTCCATGGCGAACGTATAGTGGTACTTGCGCAGCTTTTCCGCGGTCAGGCCTTGAGCGCCGAACTCCTCGACCTTGCCCAGCGCCGCCTGGAGCTTCGCCGCCGTGTCCTTGAGGTCGCCGGCCATGCGGTAGGCATTGGCCATGTAGAGCGGATTGGTGTAGGCGACCTGGATTTCATCCTTCACCTTGGTCACCGACAGGCGCTGTGCAGCACCGAAACCGCCATGGATTGCACGAATGCACTCCAATTCCAAATACCATACCAGATGAAGTCGCCAACTTGATCATGGCCTCGGATGGCCGGGGATTGATTTCGTAGTCGCGATTCAGGCGACGGGAGAAGGCGAGCCAAGCGAAGGTGTGGCAAAGCTGCAGCCGACCGCAAGATGAGACGCTAGAATTGTTCACCTTTCCTGCCGGCTCGCCCGCGCGGCCGGCCGCCCTGGTCGAGGCTACCGCATTCTGGCATTCGAGTAATTAAACCAGGGAACTCCCGCGTTGCCCTCGGCACGGACGTCTATCGAAGGCAGGATTGGCAAGGAGAAACAATGGGAAGCTGCTGCGAAAACAAAAGTTGCGAACTCACCGCCATGCGCCAGAGCCATGGTCGGGTGCTTTGGATCGTACTCGCGATCAACGCCGCGATGTTCGTGGTCGAGGGCCTTGCCGGCATGGCGGCCCATTCCACCTCGCTCCTGGCCGATGCGCTCGACATGCTGGGCGATGCCTTGGTGTACGGGTTCAGCCTTTTCGCGCTCTCGCGCTCGGCGCGCTGGCAGGCGGGGGCTGCGCTGATCAAAGGGGGATTCATGCTGGCCTTCGGCCTCGGCGTCATGGGCGAGGCCATCGACAAGGCCTGGCATCCCGTCATGCCGGTCGTGGAGGCGATGGGGGTCGTCGGCAGCCTGGCGCTGGCCGCCAATCTGGTGTGTTTCTTCCTGCTTTACCGGCACCGGGCCGACAACCTCAACATGAGTTCCACGTGGCTATGCTCGCGGAATGACCTCGTCGCGAACGTCGGCGTATTGCTGGCTGCCGCCGGCAGCTACTTTCTCGCGTCGCGCTGGCCTGACATCATCGTCGGCACCGTTATCGCGGGCCTGTTTCTGAGCTCTGCGTTCGGCGTCCTGAGAGAATCGATGCGGGCGCTGCGCACGCCGGACGAGACATTGCCAATTCCCGCGGCAAGTCCGGGCGACCCTTAGTCGGCCCGATACGCCACGACCGGCGCACGAGGCGGATCGTCGTCGTCTCTCAGCGGTAGCGGCGCAGGTACCACGACTCGAAGGCGGCCTTTGCGCCGTGCATGAGCCGCAGCGCCGGCAGAGCCATGGCGCTCGACTCGGTGCGGCGCACCAGGACGCCGGTGTCGAGCGTATCGACAATACACACCAGTTCGGCTCGGAACGTCCTGTCCGGCACCCGGCCGGCGAGTTCGGCCAGCAGGTTGGCCGCGGCCGTTTCGGCTTGCAGGTCTGCCATGTGAGCCTGCTTGGGCATCCAGTCGGGGCCGGGGAAGCTGCCCGCATCGCCCGCCGCGTAAATCCGCTCGCGCCCCTCGACGCGGCAATACGCATCGGCTTTGACGAGTCCGCCCTTTGAGCGCGGCAGGTCGGTATTGTCGAACCAGGCATTTCCGGTCAGCCCCGGCATGAAGACGATGATGTCGGCGGCGAACTCGCCGCCCTCGGTCTTGACCTTGCCTGCCTCGAACCCGAGCAGCTTGTGGCCCAGGCGGGGTTCGATGCCGCGGCGCTTCATCTCCGCCATCAGGCGCGCCAGGGCCTGCTCGCCGAGACGATGGCCGGGATTGGGCATCGGGTTGAAGAAGACCAGCTTGATTCGGTCGCGACGGCCTTCCCGCCGCAACTGCGTGTCGATGCCAAGCAGGAACTCGAAGATCGGTCCGCCGCGCATGGCGGTCGGTTCGTTGGGATTGCCGGCGAAACCGAGGGCCACGGTGCCGGTTTGCAGCGCGGCGAGGCGTTCGCGCAGGCGCTCGACAGGCGCGATGCCCTCGCAGGGAAGAATGGCATGTTCGATGCCCGGAAGCTTCTTCATGAAGCGGCCGCCGCAGGCGAGAATCAGGCCGTCATTCTCGATCGGCCCGGCGGAAGTCAGCACGCTGCGCCCGCCGTCCTCCAGGCCGGTGGCCTCCCCGGCCACGAACCGTATGTCGTGCTCACGCAAGAACTTGTCGAGCGGCACGACCAAATCCGCAGGTTTACGCATGCCGGAAGGCAGCCAGATCAGGCTCGGCAGATAAATCAGTTCGGGGCGCGGCGCGATCAGGGTGATCTCAGCGGTGGCATCCAGCCGGCGTATCCGACGGGCGGCGGAGAGCGCGGCGAAGCCCGCGCCGATGACGGATATTCTGTGCTTCATGACCTGCCTCCCGCATTGCGTTGCGCCAGTGCGTCCGCCAAAACGGTGGCCGCTTTTTCTATCTCCGCCATGGTGGTGTTCATGCCGACCGACAGTCGCACGGCGCCGCGCGCCCGTGCCGCATCGCATCCCATGGCGGCGAGGACACCGCTGACCGCGGCGGCATCCGAATGGCAGGCTGAGCCGACGGAGGCGGCCACCGCGTCCGCCACGGCGGCCAGCAGAGCGCGGCCCGACACGCCGGGGAACGAGACGTGCAGCGTATTCGGCAGGCGGTGCTCGGGATGGCCGTTGAGCATCAGGCCCGGCACGGCATCCCGCAAGCGGCGGTGCAAGGTATCGCGCAGTGCGGCTAGGTGCCGCGCGGCTTGCGGCAGATGCGCGCGTGCGATCCGCGCCGCCTCGCCGAATCCGATCAGGTAGGGCACGTTTTCCGTGCCCGGTCGCAGGCCATGCTCCTGGTCGGCGCCGAACAGGATCTGCTGGATGGGCACGCCGCTTCTCACATAGAGCGCCCCGACGCCCTTGGGGGCGTAGAACTTGTGGCCGGCCAAGGTCAGCAGGTCGACGCCCAGCGCAGCCACGTCGATTGTCACCTTGCCGGCCGATTGCGCGGCATCCGTGTGCATCAATGTACCGTTGGCCCTCGCCGCGGCGGCGATTTCGGCCACCGGCTGGATCGTGCCGACTTCGTTGTTGGCGTGCATCACCGAGACCAGGGCCGTATCGGCGCGTAGCGCAGCCGCCACGTCGGCGACGACGACACGCCCGGTGGCATCGACGGGGACTATCGTCACGTCCCAGCCGAGTTGCCGCAGATGCAATGCCGGCTGCATGATTGCGGGATGTTCGACGGCACTGATGACGAGATGGCGCTTCCTCTCGCCGAGGGCGCGGGCGATGCCGAGCAAGGCCAGATTGTCGGCCTCGGTGGCGCTGCCGGTGAAGACGATCTCGTCGGCCTGGGCGCCGATCAGCGCGGCGACATGGCGCCGCGCCTGGGCGACCGCCTGCCGGGCGCGCAGTCCGTAGGGATGCGACGACGACGGGTTGCCGAAGTGATCTTCCAGCCAGGGGCGAATGGCGGCAGCCACTTCCGGCGCCACCGGGGTGGTGGCGTTGTAGTCCAGGTAGATGGGCAATTTCATTGATGGATGTTCCGAGGCCTGCCCGGCCGGCAAAAAGAACATAGCCATTCGTTCGTCATGCTCAACCCAGCGCCTGATTCAGATCCGCGATCAGGTCTTCGGTATCTTCGAGGCCGACGGACAAGCGCAGCATGGCATCGGAAATGCCGCGCCGGGTACGTTCTTCGGGCGGGAGACCATGGTGGGTCGTCGTGCACGGCTGCGTCACCAGGCTTTCGACACCGCCGAGACTGGGTGCCAAGGCAAACAGTTCGAGCCGGTCGGCGACGCGCGTCGCCGCCTCGCCTCCGCCCTTGACTTCGATGGTCAGCATGCCGCCGAAGCCGCTCATCTGCTTCTTCGCCAGGGCGTGTCCGGGGAAGTCCGGCAATCCGGGATAGAGCACCTGCGCGATACGCGAATGCCGCGCCATCGCCTCGGCGATCGCCTGGGCCGTGGCATTTTGCCGGCGCACCCGCACCGGCAGGGTACGGATGCTGCGGGCGAGCAACGCCGCGATTTCCGGCGCGATGGTAGTGCCGAGGTTCTTGCGCCAGTTCCATGCCGGGGCCAGCAGTTCTTTCGCGCCCATCATCGCACCGGCGGTGAGATCCGAGTGGCCGCCGAGATACTTGGTACAGGAATGAACGACGAGGTCCGCGCCCAGCGCCAGCGGCTGCTGATTGACGGGCGACGCGAACGTATTGTCGATCGCCACCAGCGCGCCATGCGCATGGGCCAAGCTGGCGAGGGCATGGACATCGAAGATTTCCAGCGTCGGATTGGTCGGCGTCTCGAAAAAGACCAGGCCGACGCCCCGGGACATGACGTCGTCGAGACGGCTCATGTCGCTGCCGAGTAGCAGATGCGTGGGGATGCCCAGCAGCGGCAACTGGGCGGCAAGCAGTTCCAGCGTGCCGCCGTAGGCGTCGCCGAGACAGACGATGCCCCTGCGGCCGTGCGTGAGGAACAACGCCGTCTCGGCCGCCATGCCGGAGCAAAAGGCCCAGGCGGCCTCGGCGCCTTCGAGTGCGGCGAGCTTGGTTTCCAGGCTGGTGATGGTCGGGTTGAGACCGTAGCGGGTGTAGAGGCTGCCGGACTTTCTGCCGTCCACCACATCGAGCAGATCGGCGGTGGAGGCGAACTTGAAAGTCGTGGTGTGGTAGAGCGGCGTATGGGGCGAGCCGTGCGCATCGCCGATTTCGCCGGCGTGGACGCAACGGGTGGCAAGTCCTTCGGACATCGTGTTTTCCTCTATTTGAGCAATTCCTTGAGTTGTGCGACGATGACCGGATCGCCGAAATCGCGCCCGCCGATAGCCCGCAGCGCGAGCCGGCCGGCCTTATCGACGACATAGGTGGTCGGCAGTCCCTTTACCTGCCAGCGCCTCATTGCGCCGGAGTCCTTGTCCAGCAGCACGGGGAAATTCGTAGTGCCGGCGAACGAAAATACGTCGTCGGGGTCTTCGCCGGCATTGACGGCGAGCACGGTCAGGTTAGTCGGCCTGAACAGCTTCTGCAAGCGCCCCAACGTGGGGAACTCCTTGCGGCAGGGTGGACACCAGCTTGCCCAAAAATTCACCACGACGACACGGCCGCGCAGTGAGGCAAGGTCGATCTTCCGGTCGTCGAGGTCGAAGAGCATAAGCGGCGGCGCCGGCGGCAGTCCCGCCACCGCGGTCATGCCGCCCGCTTGCGCGCGGGTGGCGAGCGGCGCCACGGCAAGTCCGACGAGCGTGGCAAGCGCACGGCGGCGGCCGGGTGATACGCAGATAAGCGGTTCAGGCGACGCAGGCAATAGGATCGGTGACGAGTTCATGTTCCCCCTGGTCGTCGACATAACGGGCGGTGACCCGGAAAGGACCGGCAATACGGTGCTCAAGCGCGGCCATGCCTATGATTCCCGCTCGCAGCAGGCATGGGCGAAGGGATGGGTGTTGAGCATGCCCGGTACGGGCGGAATGCGCGCTTTGCGCACATGGGCGATGGCGAGCTTCGTGCGCAGGGTCGACGCCAACTGCGCGAAGCGTGTGCTGGCGTAGCCCGGCTCCGGCGACTTGACGAGGTCCACACCGGCCGCGCCCCAGGAGGCCACGCCCCAGCCGTCCGGGTTGTCGCCGGTACCGCCGCCGCGGGTACGGAACGGCGAGAGCCACTCGGCGAGTTGCTGTTCGCGGTCGCCGCTGTAGCCGAACAATTCGCACATCGGACTTCCTCATCACGTTGCGGCGGTCACACCCATGCTCGCCATTCTAGCCCGAAACACCATCGCCGAAGCAATTGCCGCCAGGGCAATCGCATGAACATCAAGCCAAGCCGAGGAGTTGAGCGCGGTAGAGGTCTGAAGTAGCGGCGATGGAATAAACCACGGCGATGCTA